>NZ_BAAKJB010000026.1:0-107053 GCF_059703765.1 Azospirillum sp. NS33
CGTCCGTGACCGCGGCGCTGATGCCCGCCCCGGCCTCGACGGTGACCTCCAGGCCGAGGCCCTTGAGCTTCTTCACCGTCTCCGGCGAAGCGGCGACGCGCGTCTCGGTGGGCCGCCGCTCCTTGGGTATGGCGATCTTCACTTCAATACCCCCCTACCAAAAAATGGCTAATCCATAAGCGGATCGGCGCAATGGGTGTGCATGTTTGCCGCAATCGGCGTTCTTTGTGAAGCCGGGCGACGGCCGGTGTTGCCCGGCGTCGGTGCGAAACCTAATCCCAAAGTACAAGGTTGTGACCTACCCCAATGGGCAGGAACGTGCGGTCTGCCGGCCACCCCGCCGGCCGGGCCGGGCCGGGCCCGCCGGGGCGTGCCCGGCGCCGCACACCCGGCGCCCGATGCACCGGTGCGGCGCGGCGCGCTTGCGGTCGGGCGGCCCGACCGATATCGTCGCCCGCTGCCATACACCTTCGGCGTAATCTCCAGTCCAAGTGCAGGGAAGTCCAACCATGACCGATGTCGGCGGCATCGCAGCGGAACGTCTGAAGTCCTTCATCGAGCGCATCGAGCGCCTCGAGGAAGAAAGAAAGGGCATCGCCGACGACATAAAGGAAATCTTCGCCGAGGCCAAGGGCACCGGCTTCGACACCAAGATCATGCGGCAGATCCTGCGTCTGCGCAAAATGGACACGGCCGACCGCCAGGAGCAGGAGACGATGCTGGAACTGTACAAGCAGGCGCTGGGAATGGTCGACTAAGAGGCGACCATGGGCACCACGCTGCCGGGAATGGACGGTGGGGGGCGGCGCGGCTTCGACCTGCGCCCCGTGCTTTTCATCATCGGGGCGCTGGTCACGGTCACCGCCTGCGCCATGCTGGTGCCGATGGTCGCCGACCTGGCGTCGCGCAGCCCGGACTGGATGGTGTTCGCGGCGGCGGCGGCGCTGACGCTGTTCTTCGGCGTCCTGCTGATGCTGACCAACCGCACGTCCGACATCGTGCTGACGCTGCGCCAGGCCTTCCTGCTGACGGCGTTGAGCTGGCTGGTCATCCCGGCCTTCGCCGCCGCCCCGTTCATGGTGTCGCAGATCGGCCTCAGCCCCGCCGACGCCTATTTCGAGGCGATGTCGGGCCTCACCACCACCGGCGCCACCGTCATCACCGGGCTCGACAGCCTGCCCCCGGGGCTGCTGCTGTGGCGCTCGCTGCTGCAATGGCTGGGCGGCATCGGCATCATCGCCATGGGGATCGCCATCCTGCCCTTCCTCCGGGTCGGCGGGATGCAGCTGTTCCGCTCCGAGTCGTCCGACCGCTCCGACAAGGTGGTGCCGCGGGCCAGCGACCTCGCCGTCGCTGTCTGCTGGATCTACGTCACCCTCACCGTGGTCTGCGTCGCGCTGCTCGCGGTCGCCGGCATGTCGGTGTTCGATGCCCTGAACCACGCCATGACCTCGGTGGCGACCGGCGGATTCTCGACCCGCGACGCCTCCATCGGGGCGTGGCAGAACGCCGCGGTGGAGTGGATCGTCGTCGTCTTCATGCTGCTGGGCGGCATGCCCTTCGTGCGCTTCATCAGCGTCGCCCGCGGCGACCCCGTGCCGCTGCTGCGCGACACCCAGGTCCGCTGGTACATCGGCTTCACCGCCGCGGTGTCGCTGGCCCTGTCGCTGTGGCTGCACGGGATCGGCGACATCGCGCTTCACGACGCGGTGCGCCTGGCCACCTTCAACGTCGTGTCGGTGATCACCACCACCGGCTACGCCTCGGCCGACTACAGCCTGTGGGGGCCGCTGCCGGTGGTGCTGTTCCTGATCCTGATGACGGTCGGCGGCTGCACCGGCTCAACCTCCGGCGGGCTCAAGATTTTCCGCTTCGAGATCCTCTTCATGGTGCTGCGGGTGCAGCTTCTGCGCCTCTACAGCCCGCACCGGGTGATCCCGCTGCGCTACAACAACAAGCCGGTCGACGCCGACGCGATGGTGTCGGTGATGAGCTTCGGCTTCGTCTACATCGCCTTGATGTTCGTCGTCGCGCTGATCCTCGGCGCCATGGGGCTGGAGCTGGAGACCGCGATCTCCGGGGCGATCTCCGCGGTCGGCAACATCGGCCCGGCGCTTGGCCCCGTGATCGGCCCCGGCGGCACCTTCGCCCCCCTGCCGGAGGAGGCGAAATGGGTGCTCGCCCTGACCATGCTGCTGGGCCGGCTGGAGTTCTTCACCGTGCTGGTGCTGTTCTCCACCGCCTTCTGGAAGCAGTGACCGGCGGCCGGCCCGCCGCCGTCAGTCCCGCCACCGCCGCCGCCACCAGCCGCAACCCGATTCCGTCCTCCTGGGTGAGGATGGATTCGGGGTGGAACTGCACCCCCGCCACGGGCAGGCTGCGGTGCTCCAGCGCCATCACCACCCCGTCCGCCGTCTCGGCCGTGACCTCCAGCGCCGGCGGCAGGGTCTCGCGCCGGGCGTGCAGGGAATGGTAGCGGCCGACCGGAAAGCGTCGCGGCAGGCCGGCCAGCAGCCGGCCGCCCAGCACCCGCACCTCCGACGCCGTGCCGTGCGCCGGCACCGGCAGCACGCCGAGCGCCCCGCCGAAGCGCTCGGCGATGCCCTGCAGGCCGAGGCACACCCCGAACACCGGCACGCCCAGCGCCATCGCCGCGTCCAGCGTGCCGGCCACGTCGAAGTCGGCGGGCCGGCCGGGACCGGGTGACAGCACCACCAGATCCGGCGGCGCCGCGGCCAGGGCCGCCCGGGCGTGGCCGCGGCGCAGGGTGGTCACCGCCGCCCCGGTCTGGCGCAACAGGTCGCCCAGGGTGTGGACGAAGCTGTCCTCGTGATCGACCAGCAGCACCCGCCGTCCCCGCCCCGCCCCCGCCACCGGTCCCGCCTCCGGTCCTGCCATGGCCGGAGCGGCGGCCGCCGCCGGCGGCGGCGCCACGGCACGGATGGCGTCGAACAGGGCGGCGGCCTTGAGGCGGCACTCCGCGTCCTCGGCCTGCGGGTCGCTGGCGGCCAGCAGGGTGGCGCCGACCCGGATCTCCGCCATCCCGTCCTGCAGCCGGACGGTGCGCAGGGTCAGCCCGGTGTCGAGACCGCCGTCGAAGCCGATCCGCCCGAAGGCGCCCCCGTACCAGCGCCGGGCCGACACCTCGGTGTCCTCCAGGAACTGCATGGCGGCGCGCTTGGGCGCGCCCGTCACCGTCACCGCCCAGGCGTGGGTGAGGAAGGCGTCCAGGGCGTCGCACCCCGGCCGCAACCGCCCCTCCACGTGGTCGACCGTGTGGATGAGGCGGGAGTACAGCTCGACCAGCCGGCGGCCGATCACCCGCACCGAGCCCGGTTCGCACACCCGCGCCTTGTCGTTGCGGTCGACGTCGGTGCACATCGTCAGCTCCGCCGCGTCCTTGGCCGAGTTGAGCAGGGCCAGCACCTGGCGGGCGTCGCCCAGCGCATCGGCGCCGCGGGCGATGGTGCCGGAGATCGGGCAGGTCTCGACCCGCCGGCCGGCGACGCGCACGTACATCTCCGGGCTGGCCGCCACCAGGAACTCGCCCCGGCCGAGGTTGGCCAGGGCCTCGTAGGGCGCGGGGTTGGCGCGGGTCAGGCGGCGGAACACCGCCGACGGCGGGTCGCCGCAGGGCTCGGCGAAGGTCTGGCCGGGCACCGCCTCGAACAGGTCGCCGCGGTGGAACGCGGCGCGCGCCCGCTCCACCACCGCGGCGTAGGCGCCGGCCGGGTGGTCGCCCCCGCCGGCACGGTTGGTCGTGGTGCGATAGGGGTGGGACGCCCCGTCGCGCGGCAGACCGGCCGTCGACGCCGCGCCCGCCGTGAACTCGTAGTCGAAGCGCCGGGCCACGCCCGCGCCGGGGTCGACCACCACCAGCCGGTCGGGCAGATAGAGCACCAGGTCGCGCTGCCCGGCGGGACGGCCGAGGCGGCGGCGCACCGGCTCGAACTGGTGGGCGAGGTCGTAGCCGAAGGCGCCGTAGAGGCCGAGCAGCGGATCGCCGGCCCCGGCGAACAGGTCGCGCAGCCCCCGCAGCACCGCGAAGACGGTGGGCCGGCGGCTGCGCTCCTCCTCGGCGACCGGGCCGTCGCCGCGGCGCACCAGCACCCCGAGACGCCCCGGTGCCTCCTCCACCGCCGCCACCTCGGGCAACGCCGCGAGCGCCCCCGCCAGCGCCGGCAGCAGCGTCCGGCCGCGGCCGTTGAGGGCCTCGATCCGGACGGCGCGGCCGTGGGCGGTGATCGCCAGGGGCGGATCGACGAAGCCGAGCGCGGCACGGCGGTACCGCCCGGGCGCGTCGACGCCGCAGGCCAGCAGCAGGCCGCGCCGGCGGTCGAGCGCCTCGACCACCGGTGCCAGGGCGTCGGCGGCGGGCAGCGTCTGCGCGGTGCGGGTGATGCCGATGCCCCCGCCGGTGCGGACGGTGCGCGGTTGCAGATGGGCGGGGTCGGCGAGGACCAGGTCGGTGGGGATCACGGGCGGGGTCTCCGGGCGGGTGGGACGGGGTGGCGGCCGTGGCCGTCCCGGAGATCCCCCGTCGCTGCGGAGCCCTCGCCTGGAAAAGCAAAAGGCCGCCCGGGGCAATCCCCGGGCGGCCTCGATCCGATCTACGCGCTCACGCGCATCGCTGGCAGCCCGGTCGATCGGGCCACCACCAACGACGGCAAAGGGTGCGCGGACGCGTGTTCATGGCGGCGAGCATGGGCCGGCCCCGGCGGGGGTGTCAAGCGCCCTGGCGGGGCGCCGGTTCCCGCCGCGGCCCTCGCCCAGCGCGGCCCCCGCGCCACCCAGGGCGAGCAGGGCCAGGCCCGTTGCGACCGCCACGTCGGGCCAGGGCGTCCCCGTCGACCACACCCCCAGGGCGGCGACGACCACCGCCGCGGCGGCCATGACGGCCTCGCGCGTGCACAGCCAGACCGCACGGGCCGTGACCGCACGGCGGCGCCCGGCGACGAGGGTCGCCGCGAGCGCCACATCGACGGCCACCGCCAGCAGGGCCGCCGCAGCCATCGCCGCCGCGTCCGGCACCGGCCGGCCGGCACCGGCGCCGGCCACGGCGACCAGGACCCCGGCGGCCGCGGCACCAAGGACGACGGCCTTCGCCAGGCCGACGCGCCGGCGTCGGGCAAGAGGCCATGTCAGCGCCCACAGCCCACCGGCGTGGGCCGCCACCGCGGCCAACAGGGGGAGCGCCGCGGCACCGAGGGCCCAAGAGTCCGCCGCGACACCCGCCAGCACCAGCGCCATGCCCAGCGCGGCATCGACGATCAGTCCGGTGCGCAGCACCCGGCGGACCTCGCCACCCCGGTCACCCGCACCACCGCCCGCACCACCGCCGCCGCCACGGCCGCACGCTGCGCCGCCACACCCGTCCATGCCACCTCCCCACCCCGACGAATTCGTCGTACCGCCGGGGTGATAACCGAAAAACCGTTGCCCCGGGCGGTTTCCGCAGAAATGCTTATAGACACGCGCCGCTTGCGTCATTGCGGCACATCAGTGATAGGCTGGATTGTCGGTACGACCGAGGACACAAGCGGCGGCCGCCTGCACGGAGGGAAGAAACATGACGACCATCGCCGAGCTTTTGAACGCCAAGGGGCATTCCGTGGTCTCCATCCTGCCGTCGGAGACCGCCGCCGCCGCCGCCCGCACGCTCACCGACAAGCGCATCGGCGCCATCGTGGTGCGCGACCGGCGCGGCAAGCTGGTGGGCATCCTGTCCGAACGCGACATCGTCCGCGCCGTCGCCGCCCAGGGCGAAGGAGCCCTCGACGCCAAGGTGGACGACCTGATGACCAAGCAGGTCAAAACCTGCCGGCCCACGGATTCCATCAAGGACCTGATGCAGATGATGACGCTGGGCCGCTACCGGCACGTGCCGGTCTGCAACGACCTGGACGAGCTGATCGGCATCATCTCGATCGGCGACGTGGTGAAGGCCCGCCTCGACGAGCAGGCCCACGAGGTGGCGGTGCTGCGCGACCTCACCCTGGTCAAGACCTGACCCCGGCGCGGGGAGGCGGCCCGCGCCGCCTCCCCGCGCCGGCCCACCACACGCGGCGGACCCACCTACCCCCGCCAGCACGGCCCTCCCCGAAATCGCCTGCGCAGGAGTGCCCCGCCCCTCCGACCGGCGGCGCCCCCGGCGCGGGCGGCGCGCCACGCCCCTCCCCCGGCGCCGCCCGGGCGGGTGATCGCCTGGCGAATGGCACTACCCCCTCTTCACGCCCTGCGGTTGCCGCTTCGGCTCCCGACATGTGTCTCATCCGCCCCAACGGCACCGAGGCACGCATCGGGTCCCATGCAGATCCACCCCACCGCCCCCCCGTCCAGCCGCCTGCGCATCCTGGTCGTCGACGACAATCCCCTGCTGTTGCAGGGGCTGCGCGACATGCTGGGACTGTGGGGGCGGGCCAGCATCACCACCGCCAGCGGCGGCGCCGAGGCCAAGGCGGTGTTGCGGCTGGAGCCCGTCGACGTGGTGGTGACGGACTGGGCGATGGAGCCGGTCGGCGGCGACGCCCTGCTGCACTGGATCCGCCAGGGGCGCGATTGCCCGCGCCCGGATATCCCCGTGGTGGTGCTGACCGGGCGCGCCGACCTCACCACCGTGCGCGCCGCCTGGGACGCCGGCGCCGACGCGGTGCTGGTGAAGCCGGCCTCCGCCACCGACATCGCCAAGCGCATCGACACCGTGTTGCAGCGGCCGCGCCGCCCCGGCCGCCCGGTCACGGCGGGGGCCGGGGCGGCAGGGTTCGGCGCGGCCGACGCCGCCCCCCCGGCCGGCGCCCCGCCGTTGTTCGCCGCCCCGCCGGTGCCCCGCCCCGGCCGCCTCGCGCCCCCCGCGGCCAGGGCCGCCCTGCCGCACCCGTCGCGCCCGCGCCCGTCGCGCCCGCCGACCCTGGCGGCCGCCCTGGACCGGCTGGAGGCGCTGGTGATGGGACGGTCGGTCCCCGACCGCGACCGGCTGCGCGACGCCGCCGCCGTGGTGCGCCACGCCGCAGACCATCCCGCCACGGTCGAGCTGGCGTCCTCTCTCGCCGCCCTGATCCTGGAGGTGCCGCCCGAAACCGAGGGCTTCGCCGAGACGGTGGCCGCGCACATCGGCGCCCTGCGGTGGGCCGTGGCCGGCAGCCGGGGCGGCCCGCAGGTGCAGCACAACCTGCTGGACTGCCTGCGCGCCACCGTGCGCGCCCTGAGCCGCCATCCCGGCGCCGGCGCCGCGGTTCCGGCGGGGGGAGCCGCCGCTCCTCCGGCTCCCCCCCGTCTGGTCTGACAGGGCCCTGGCCGCACCGCCGGCGGTTCGGGAATGTCCCGGCAGCGGGGGAAACACCATGTTGTGTTCCAGGGGATCGCCGCCGCCAGACCCTTCCTTGCTTTTTTCAGCGCTCCCCGCGGCGGCCGTTTACGGATACGGCAGTAATGATTACCTTTCTTGTTGCCGAACAATAAGAACGACCGCCCAACGGGGCGTTCCTGCTACGGGGAAGGACCAATGGCTCTCGCGACCGTGACGCTCGAGGACAAATACGCCCTGGATTCGGGGCGGGTGTATCTCACCGGCACCCAGGCGCTGGTGCGCCTGCCGATGATGCAGCGCCAGCGCGACCTGGCGGCGGGGCTGACGACCGGCGGCTTCGTCTCCGGCTACCGCGGATCGCCGCTCGGCGGCCTCGACCAGAACCTGTGGACCGCCCGCCGCTTCCTGGAAAAGAACCACATCGTCTTTCGCCCCGGTGTGAACGAGGAGTTGGGGGCGACCGCGGTGTGGGGCACCCAGCAGGTCGGCATGTTCCCCGGCGCAAAGTACGACGGCGTCTTCGCCATGTGGTACGGCAAGGGGCCCGGCGTCGACCGCTCGGGCGACGTCTTCAAGCACGCCAACGGCGCCGGCACCGCGCGCCACGGCGGCGTGCTGGTGCTGGCCGGCGACGACCACGCCTGCAAGTCCTCCACCTTCCCGCACCAGTCCGAACACGCCTTCATGCACGCCATGATCCCGGTGCTCAACCCGGCCGGCGTCCAGGAGATCCTCGACTACGGCCTGATCGGCTGGGCGATGAGCCGCTATTCCGGCTGCTGGATCGCCATGAAGACGATCGCCGAGACGGTGGACAGCTCGGCCTCCGTCCACGTCGACCCGCAGCGCGTGGCCATCCGCTTCCCCGACGACGTCACGCTGCCGCCGGGCGGACTCAACATCCGCTGGCCCGATCCGCCGCTGGAGCAGGAGCTGCGGCTGATGCGCCACAAGCTCTACGCCGCGCTGGCCTTCGCCCGGGCCAACGCGCTGGACCGGGTGGTGATCGCCAGCCCGCGGCCGCGCCTGGGCATCGTCACCACCGGCAAGTCCTACCTCGACGTGCGCCAGGCGCTGGACGAGCTTCGCATCTCCGACGCCATGGCCGCCGACCTCGGCATCACCGTCTACAAGGTGGCCATGCCCTGGCCGCTGGAGCGCGAGGGCGCGCGCCGCTTCGCCGAGGGCCTCGACGAGATCGTGGTGGTCGAGGAGAAGCGCGCGGTCATCGAGAACCAGCTCAAGGAGCAGCTCTACAACTGGCATCCCGACGTGCGCCCCCGGGTGGTCGGCAAGTTCGACGAGAAGGGCGAGTGGATCCTTCCCTCCGCCGGCGAGCTGTCGCCGGCCCAGATCGGGGTCGTCATCGGCCGCCGCCTGCTGGCCTTCGTCGACAACGACGCGATCCGCCAGCGCGTGGAGTTCCTCGACCGGCAGGAGCAGCAGAAGGCCCACAAGGCGCGGGTCGAGCGCAAGCCGACCTTCTGCTCCGGCTGCCCCCACAACACCTCCACCGTGGTGCCGGAGGGCAGCCGGGCCCTGGGCGGCATCGGCTGCCACTACATGGCGACCTGGCTGGACCGCAAGACCGACACCTTCACCCAGATGGGCGGCGAGGGCGTGCCCTGGGTCGGCCAGGCGCCCTTCACCGAGGAGACGCACATCTTCGCCAACCTCGGCGACGGCACCTACCATCACTCCGGCATCCTGGCGATCCGCCAGGCGATCTCCGCCAGCGTGAACATCACCTACAAGATCCTCTACAACGACGCCGTCGCCATGACCGGCGGGCAGCCGGTTGACAGCTCCCTGACGGTGCCGTCCCTGGCCAGGCAGCTCGCCGCGGAAGGGGTGCGGCGCATCGTCGTGGTCTCCGACGAGCCGGAGAAATACGACCTCTCCAGCGGCCTGCCGCCCTTCACCGGGGTCGAGCACCGCGACGACCTGGACCGCGTCCAGCGCGAGCTGCGCGAGGAGGCCGGCGTCACCATCCTGCTCTACGACCAGACCTGCGCCGCCGAGAAGCGCCGCCGCCGCAAGCGCGGCAGGATGCCCGACCCGGCCAAGCGGGTGGTGGTGAACGAGTTGGTGTGCGAGGCCTGCGGCGACTGCTCGGCCAAATCCAACTGCGTGTCGGTGATCCCGGTGGAGACCGAGTTCGGGCGCAAGCGGCAGATCGACCAGTCCTCCTGCAACAAGGATTTTTCCTGCCTGAAGGGGTTCTGCCCCAGCTTCGTGACCGTGCATGGCGGCACCCTGCGCAAGCCCAAGCCCCTGGCCGCCGGCGGCGTCGACGTGTCCGACCTGCCGGCCCCGACCCTGCCGGACATCGCCGACAAGCCGTGGTCGATCTACATCACCGGGGTCGGCGGCACCGGCGTGGTGACGGTGGGCGCCCTGCTCGGCATGGCCGCCCACCTCGAGGGCAAGGGCGTGGGCGTGCTCGACATGACCGGCCTGGCCCAGAAGGGCGGCGCGGTCACCAGCCACATCCGCATCGGCCGCGCGCCGGAGTCCATCCACTCCGTGCGCATCGCCGCCGGCGGGGCCGATGCGGTGATCGCCTGCGACGTGGTGGTGGCGGCGGCCGGCGACGGCCTGTCGAAGATGGTGGCCGGGCACACCCGCGCCGTGGTCAACGCCCACGAGACGATCACCGCCGACTTCATCAAGCAGCGCGACTTCCAGGTGCCGGTGGACGCCCTGGTCCAGGACATCCGCACCGCCTGCGGCGGCGGCGACCGGGTGGCGGCGGCCGACGCCACCCGCATCGCCACCGCGCTGCTGGGCGACAGCATCGCCGCCAACCCGTTCATGCTGGGCTTCGCCTGGCAGAAAGGGCTGATCCCGCTGTCCGCCGAGGCCCTGCTGACGGCGATCGAGCTGAACGGGGCGGCGGTGGCGATGAACCAGCGGGCCTTCGCCTGGGGCCGCCGCGCCGCCCACGATCCGGCGGCGGTTGAGGACGCCGCCGGCCCGCCGGCCCCGGCCGCGTCCGGCGCGCCCATCCTCGACCAGCGCCGCCTCTCCGGGTCGCTGGAGGAGGTGATCGAGCGGCGCGCCGCCTTCCTCACCGACTACCAGGACCAGGCCTACGCCGGCCGCTACCGGGCACTGGTCGACCACGCCCGGCGCGCCGAGGGGCAGGCGGTGCCCGGCGCCACCGCGCTGACCGACGCGATCGCCCGCGGCCTGTTCAAGCTGATGGCCTACAAGGACGAGTACGAGGTGGCCCGGCTCTACACCGACAGCGGCTTCTTCGACCAGCTCGACCGCCAGTTCGAGGGGGACTGGACCGTCACCTTCCACTTGGCCCCGCCGGCCCTCGGCACCCACGACGCCGACGGCGGCGAACCGAAGAAGCGCGCCTTCGGTCCATGGCTGCGCCACGCCCTGGCCGTGCTGGCCAAGGGCAGGCGCCTGCGCGGCACCGCCCTCGACCCGTTCGGCTGGCTGCCCGAGCGGCGCGCCGAGCGCCGCCTGATCGCCGACTACGAGGCCACCATGGCGGAGGTGCTGGGCCGGCTGACCCGCGCCAACCACGCCGTCGCCGTGGAACTCGCCGGGTTGCCCCTCGACATCCGCGGCTACGGCCCGGTCAAGGAGCGCAACCTGGCCGCGGCCAAGGCGCGCGAGGCGGAGTTGCTCGACGCCTTCCGCCGGCCCGCCCCGCCCCAGCCCATGGCGGCGGAATAGCGGCGGCGGAAAAACGGCGGCGGACCCGCCGCACCCAGGGCCTCTGCCGCGGCCACCGCGGCAGGTCCCCGCGTGCGGCGCCAGGGGGGCGGGCCTACTGCGCCGTCCAGGCGCCGTCCATGGGCAGGGCGGAGCCGGTCATCTGCGCCGCCGCGTCGGAGCACAGGAAGACCGCCAGCGCACCCAGGTCCTCGGGCGTCACGAAGGCGCCGGACGGCTGCTTGGCCGACAGCAGCTCGGTGCGGGCCTGCGGCTCGGGAATCCCTTTCATGGCGGCCAGCGCGTCCACCTGCTTCTGCACCAGCGGCGTCAGCACCCAGCCCGGGCAGATGGCGTTGCAGGTCACGCCGGTGCCCGCGGTTTCCAGGGCCACCGTCTTGGTCAACCCGACCACGCCATGCTTGGCGGCCACATAGGCGGTCTTGTCCACCGAGGCGACCAGGCCGTGCACCGAGGCGATGTTGACGATGCGGCCCCAGCCCCGCTCCTTCATGCCGGCCACCACCAGACGCATGCCGTGGAACACCGCGGACAGGTTGATGGCGATCACCGCGTCCCAGCGCTCGACCGGGAAATCCTCCACCGGGGCGACGTGCTGGATGCCGGCGTTGTTGACCAGCACATCGACCGGGCCCAGCGCCGTCGTGGCATGGTCGATCAGCGCCTCGACGCCCGCCGCGTTCGACAGATCGGCGCCGCTGTGGGTGGCGCGCACCCCGAACTCCGCGATCAGGCCCTGGCGCAGGGTCTCGATCTCCGCCGCGTCGCCGAAGCCGTTCAGCGCCACATCGGCACCGGCCCCGGCCAGGGCGCGCGCGATGCCCAGCCCGATGCCGCTGGTCGAACCGGTGACGACCGCCACCCTGCCCTTCAACATTCCCGTCGCCATAGCCCTCGGTCCTCCTGGTGGTCCTTCTTGTCTGCCCGCCCCGCTGGCCGGGGCCGGCTCAGCGCAGGCGTTCGATCAGGCCGCGGATCGCGTCCTGTGGCCGCGGCACCGCGCCGCCAGTGCCGGAGCCGGCGCCAAGGTCGGGCAGCGCCTTCTCCAGCACCGCACCGGCCGCGCGCCGGGCGATGAAGTCCTGCAGTTCGGCCATCTCGAAGGAGCGGCTCGGCTGCTCCAGCGGGCCGGTCAGGCGGACGGTGACCGGCGGCAGCTCCTGCACCGCGTGGGGGTCGACGCGCACGCGCATGTCGAGGGTGCCGGCGGCCAGGTCGACCTGGCCGACCGCCCCGGCGTCGCCGATCGCCGAAACCAGCCGCACGTCGTCGGTGCGGGCGATGCCGCCGGCGATGGTGACGGTGCCGTCGAGGCTGGCGAAGGGGGTGTCGCCACCCTGCAGGCCGCGCAGCACCGCCTCCAGCACGTCCTGGGGCCGGTCGAGCCGGGCGGTCAGCCGCTCGCGCAGCGCGCCGAGGTCGAAGCCCCGCAGCACGCCGTCGCGGGCGGCCAGCGTGGCGGTGCCGCCCAGCGCGCGCAGCATGGCGTCGCCGTCGGCACCCCGGGTCTCCAGCGACAGGTCGAGGTCGACGGTGCCGGCGCTGAGGCCGATCGCGCCGCCCGTCACCGCCTGGTCCAGCTTCGCCTTCACCACGGTGACGTCGAGCGAGCCGGCGGGGATCGCACCGGCCGGCGCGGCGAAGCGCCCGGTGGCGCCGAGCTGGCCCTGGAACACCCCGCCGTCGAGCTGCTGCAGCGTCAGGACACCGTCCTCCAGGGTCGCCGCCAGCGCCACGTTCTCCAGCCGGACGGCGTCGGCCGTCACCGCCGCCGCGGTCAGGCCGAGGCGCCCGTCGACGGCGCGCAACCAGGCGAACCCGTCCTGCGCCGCCATCGGCGCGGAGCCGCCGGCGGACTGGCCGCCGGTGGCGGGGGTGCGGGTCGCCACCGCCGCGTCCGGTCCGCCGGCGAGCCGCGACAGGTCCAGGGCGCCGGTCTGCACGTCCGCCTCGACGCGCGGCCGCGGGCCGCCGGACTCCACGGTGGCGGTGCCCGTCACCGCGGTCCCCGCGACGATGCCCTGGAGATCCTTGACGGCGAACGCCTGCGGCGTCCCGTTGAGCTCGGCGTAGAGGTCGAGGGCCCCCAGCGCCGCCGGCGCCGCGTCGGACACCAGGCGGACCAGACGCGCCATCTCGGGATGGGTCGCCCGCACCTTCAGGGCGCCGGTCGGCGCCGTGGCCGGCGCGCCGACGGTGCCGCCGACTTCCAGGCGCCCCCCGGCGGCATCCGCCGCCACCTCGACCGTCAGCGTGTCGAGGTCACCGGCGAATCGGCCCTGCACCGCCACGGCGCCGAGCTGTTCGGGCGTCGGCGCACCGGCGGGCCACGCCATGAGGCGGGTCAGACCGGACAGGCTGTCGGCCCGGGCGGACACCGCCAGACGGAGGCCGCGCAGCGGCAGCAGGTTGTCGATCTGCCCGGTGACCTCGGCGGCCACACCGGCGAGGTTGGTGAACCCCGCCTTGCGGACTTCCAGCCTGCCGCCGGTGGAGGAGGCCGCCACGGTCACCCCGTCGACCGCCACACCGGCGGCGGTGAGGTTGCCGACCGACAGCTCCACATTGGCGTCGACATCGTGGAGCAGGCGCTCCAGCGCCGGCTGCGGCAGCCCCCCGGCGCCCCCCGCCGCCGCCCCGCCCGGGGCCGGCGCCGTGCGGTAGGCGTCGAGGTTCAGGCGGTCGACGTCGAGGCGGACGCCGAAGGCCGGGCGTCCGCGGTCGACATAGGCCACGGCGCCGGTGATGCGGCTGGTGTCGAGGCGCAGGTCGAGCCCGCTCACGTCGACCTTGTCGGGCCGCCCCTCCACATGGACCGCCAGCGAGGCCTTGCGCAGGCGATCCTGGGGAACCGCGGCGACGTCGATGCGCAGCCAGTCGAGCAGGCCGCGCAGGTTGTCGGCGTTGGCCTCCAGCCGCAGGTCGACCGCCGGCTGGCCGTTGGCGACGGCCAGCGAGCCGGCCGCCACCACGTCGGAGCCCCCCGGCAACAGCGCGCTGAGGCGGTCGATGGCGAGCAGGCCACCGGCCAGCGAGGCCTCCAGCCGGGCCTGGCGGACCACGCCGCCGTTGTAGGTCACCCCGTCCGCCGCCAGGTCGATCCGCGCGGTCACCCCTTCGGGCAGGGCGAACGACGGGGCGCCGCCGGCCCCGCCCGAGGCCGTCGCACGGTTGCCGGGCGGCGGCGGCGGCGGCGCATCCTCGGCAAGGCGCTGCCACGCGTCGAGGTCGAGGCGGTTGACGGCGAGCGCCAGTTCCAGATGGGCCGGCTGCTGCGGCCGCAGCGTCGCGCTGCCGGTCGCGCGGGTGTCGCCGAGCTGCAGTTCGAGGCTGGCGAAGCTCATCGCGCCGGCCGACGCCTCCACCGCGCTGCGCAGCGCGAAGGGCTGTTTCAGGACCGGCGACGGCGGCTGTTCGGCACCGTCGAGCACCGCCACGACCCGCCCGGCGTCGCTGCCCTCGGCGCGCAGGTCGCCCTGGGCGCGCGCGCCCTCCGCCGTCCCCGGCTTGCCGGTGTCGACGATCCCGGCGAAGCGCACGGTGGCGTCGGTGTCGGGCAGCGCCACGGAGACCCGGAGCGGCACCGCCGCCCCTTCGGCGAACCGCCCTGCCGTCAGTTCGCCGGTCATGGCCACGCCGCGCAGGGTGAACCGTCCCTCGACCTGGAACGGCCCCGCCAGGCTGCCGGCGACGACGCGGGCGTCGACGCTCTCGATGCGCTCGTGGCGGCCGGACTGGGCGTCGCGGTAGAGCACCGTGCCGTTCTCGATGGCGACCCGGTCGAAGCTGACGGCGGTGGTCAGGCCGTCGCCGCCGACCGTCGGGCGCGGGGCGGCGGCGTCGCCGCCGAGATCCCAGTTGAAGCGGCCGTCGGCCAGCACCTCGAAGACGATGGTGGGCTCGACCAGGGTGACGCTCTCGACCTGGATGCGGCCGCCGAGCAGGGGAAGCAGGGCCACCTTCACGTCGAGTCGCTTGAGCCGGACCATTTCCGGCTCGGCCGCGCCGGGCAGGCTGGCGAGGCGGGCGTCGGTGACGGTCAGGGCGGGGTGCGGCAGCAGGCTGAGACGCAGGTCGCCGCCCAGCACCACGGCCCGGCCGGTCATCGCGCCGAGGCGCGCCGCGATCTCGCCCTTGTAGGCGTTCCAGTCGACGAAGCCCGGCGCCACCAGCACCGCGCCAACCAGAAGCGCCAGGACGGCGAGACTGCCAAGGATAATCTTCTTCACCGCTCGCCCACCGCCTCTGCCGGCCCCCTGTCCGGGCCGCTGCACCATGCGCTTGCGACGGCGCCGCGGCAAGCCCCGGCGCCTTCGCCGTCACCCGCCGGGGCGCTTCTCGCCCGTACGCCTATCCGCTAAGCTAACGGACGGGGAAAGAACACGCAAATCGGGCATTCCCGCGGCACGCCGTCCACGTCCCGAATCGGCGGGCCCGGACACTCCGGGAGAATCGCTATGGGCGACATCGTCAACCTGAACCGCTACCGCAAGGCACAGGCACGGGCGCAGCGCGAGACGGAGGCGGCGGAAAACCGCGTGCGGTTCGGCCGCGCCAAGGCGGAGACCACCGCCGAACGCCTCGAACGCGAGCGCGCCGCCCGCGACCTCGACGCCAAGAAACGCGACGATCCGGAATGAGCGGCCATCCCGGCGCCGCCTGAACCGTTCGCGCTGCCGATCATCCCGCGCATCAGCATTCTGGCGTGCGCAGCGGCTTGCTGGTACGCTGATATCAGCAAACGGTGATCGACGACGAGGGAGGGGCGACGCCATGGCCGAAGTCACGACGCACCATCATGCCGCGCTGCACGCAGCGCCGGCCGCACCGCAGACCGCACGCCCCCCCATCGGCACCGACCGGCCCTGGCAGTGGCTGGCCGCGGCGTGGCGGGACATCGGCGCCGCACCGGCCATCAGCCTCGCCTACGGCGCCCTCGCCGTGGCGTCCAGCCTGGCGCTGCTGGTCGGCCTGTCGGCCACCGACCTGCACTACCTGGTGCTGCCCTTGGCGGCCGGCTTCATGCTGGTGGGGCCGCTCCTCGCGGTCGGCCTCTACGAGGCCAGCCGGATCCTGGAGGCGGGCGGGCGCCCGACCATCGGCATGGTGCTGGCCGCCTACCGCCGCACCGGCCCGCAGCTCGCCGCCATGGGGCTGGTGCTCATGCTGGCGCTGCTGGCATGGATCCGCGTCGCCTTCCTCATCTTCGCCGTGTTCTTCGCGTCCGAGCCGCCGCCGCTGGACCTGCTGCTCGAGCGCATCTTCTTCTCGGCGCAGACCCTCCCGTTCCTGGTCACCGGCACGCTGGTGGGCGGGGTGATCGCCGCCGGCGTCTTCGCCATCAGCGTGGTGTCCCTGCCGATGCTGCTGGACCGCGAGACCGACGTCTTCACCGCCATGGTCACCAGCGTGCGGGCGGTGCGCCACCACTGGCGCGGGATGGCGGTGTGGGCGGGCCTGATCGCCCTGTTCACGGCGGCGGGGATCGCCACCGGCTTCATCGGGCTGGCCCTGGCCTTCCCGCTGATCGGCCACGCCTCGTGGCACTGCTACCGCGACGTCGCCGGCCGCGGCTGACGCCGCACCGGCGTCCGGCCGCCCGGCGCGGCGCCCCCCCGGGGGCTCTCAGGGCCGCTTGAACAGCGCCTCGGCCGCGGACTTGTGGGACTGCTTGGCGTCGATGGCGGCGCGGGCGCGGGCGATCTCCGCCTCCAGCCCGGCGATGTAGTCGTGCAACTCCTCCACGGACAGGATGCCGAGATCCTTGGGCGCAGGCTTCGGCGTGCGCGGCTCGAGGTCATCCAGGGTCATGGCGTCGTCCCTCCCTCCCGGTGGCCGGCCAGCTTGTCAGGCCGTGCGCCCGAGTTCTACCCTGTGCCGCACCGACACGAAAGGGGGGAGCCATGGGCGTCGCCTTGCCCGAATCCATGGACTGCATCGAGATCGCCGAACCCGGCGGGCCGGAGGTCCTGCGCCTGGCGCAGCGCCCGGCCCCGGTCCCGGGCCCCGGCGAGATCCTGGTGGAGGTCGCCGCCGCCGGCGTGAACCGGCCCGACGTTCTGCAGCGCTTGGGCCGCTACGACCCGCCGCCCGGCGCATCGGACCTGCCGGGGCTGGAGATCGCCGGCCGGGTCGTCGCCATCGGCGAGGGGGTCACCCGGTGGGCCGCCACCGACGAGGTCTGCGCCCTGGTCGCGGGCGGCGGCTACGCCCGGTACTGCACCGTTCCGGCCGTCCAGGCCCTGCCCCGCCCCAAGGGCCTGTCGGCGGTCGAGGCCGCGGCCCTGCCGGAGACCCTCTTCACGGTGTGGACCAACGTGTTCGAACGCGGCGCCCTCAAGCCCGGCGAGGCGTTCCTGGTGCACGGCGGCTCCAGCGGCATCGGCACCACCGCGATCCAGCTCGCCAAGGCCTTCGGCGCGCGCGTCTTCGCCACCGCCGGGTCGGCCGAGAAGTGCCGGGCCTGCGAGGCGCTCGGCGCCGACCGGGCCATCGACTACCGCGCGGAGGACTTCGTCGCCGTGATCCGGGAGGAGACCGGGGGCAAGGGCGTCGATGTGGTTCTCGACATGGTGGGCGGCGACTACATCGCCCGCGACGTGGAGGCGATGGCGCCCGACGGACGCCACGTCTCCATCGCCTTCCTGCAGGGGGCCAAGGTCACCCTCAACCTGGTGCCGGTGATGACCAAGCGCCTGACCCTGACGGGATCCACCCTGCGGGCACGCCCGGTGGCCGAGAAGGGGCGGATCGCCGAGGCCCTGGCCCGCGAGGTGTGGCCGCTGGTCGAGGCGGGCCGGGTCCGCCCGGTGGTGCACGCGACCTTCCCCCTGGCCGCGGCGGCGGACGCGCACCGCCTGATGGAGTCGAGCGCCCACATCGGCAAGATCGTGCTGACCGTCGGGGCCTGAGCCCGCGGCGGCCGCTCAGTCGGCGGCGCCGAGGTCCTGGGCCGCGGCGAGCGGGGCCGGCACCCCGTGCCCGCCGGCGGTGGTGGTCGGCGGCAGCGCGCCGCGGGCGTTGAGGATCGAGAGGGCGCGGGCCAGCGCCTGGTCGTGGGCCGGCCTGGGCGGCGTCTGCCACGCCAGGTCGAGGTCGGCGTCGGTGATCACCTGCTCGTCCGGCTGGATACCCAGCCCGTGGATCGAGGTGCCGGCCGGCGTGAAGTACCTCGCGGTGGTCAGCTTGATCGCGCTGCCCTCCTTCAGCGGGATCACGCTCTGGATGATGCCCTTGCCGAAGGTCTTGGTGCCGATCACCGTGGCGCGGTGGTGGTCCTTCAGCGCCCCGGTGAGGATTTCCGAGGCGGACGCCGAACGTTCGTTGACCAGGACAACCACCGGCCGCCCGTCGGACTCGTCGCCCGGGGTCGCCGAATAGCTGCGGTTCGCCGCGCGGTCGCGGCCGCGGGCGGTGAGGATGGTGCCCTGCTCCAGGAACGCGTCGGCGACGTCGACGCTGGCGCGCACCAGGCCGCCGGGGTTGTCGCGCAGGTCGATGACGTAGCCGCGCACGGACGCCCCGAGGCGGGCGCGCAGGTCCTTCAGCGCAAGGCTCACGCCGGGGTAGGTCTGGCGGTCGAAGCGGCCGATCCGGATGTAGCCGACCTGGCCCACCGCCATGTGCTTGACCGAGGGGATCACCACCCGGCCGCGCACCACCCGGACGTCCAGCGGGTTGCCGCCCTCGCCGCGCAGCACCGTCAGCGTCACCGGGGTGCCGTCGTCGCCACGGATCATGCGGTTCACGGACGCCTCGTCCTGGGCGACCACCGGCTGGCGGTCGACGGCGACGATCACGTCCCCGGCGCGCAGCCCGGCGTGCTCGGCGGGCGAGCCGTCGATGATGTCGACGATGCGGTAGCGCTCGCCGGCCGGAGCGTAACGGATGCCGACGCCGGCGAACACGCCCCGGGTCGACTGCTGCATCTCCCGGTAGGCCGCCGCGTCCATGTACTTGGAATAGCGGTCGCGGCTGGCCATGGCGCCGACCGCGATCTCGGCCAGCTCGCGGTCGGAGATCGGCTCGACGTAGCTGGCGCGGATGCGGCGCAGCGCCCGCAGGAACAGGTCGACCGCCTCCTTCTCCGCGTCCTCGCGATCACCGGCCCGGGCGATCGACGTCCACGCGTCGTCGACGCCGGCCGGCGGCACCGGGTCGGCGACGGTCGGCCCCGGAAGGGCCAGGAAGGCGCAGAGGGCGATGGCGGCGGTGGTGGCGAAGGGCACTTTCACGGCAGCTCTCTCCCGGCGGTGGAGCGTGGCATTGGACCCGCCGGGGCGCGGCGACCGTTCCCCCGGCGACTCCAGAATGGCTGCCACTCCTTAATCACGCGTTAACTAAAGCTTGGCCATACGCCGTACGGCCGATGACCAATGGCCAGGCGTTCAGGTCCGCCGGGCCAGCCGCCACAGCGCCGGGCCGAACAGCGCCAGCACCGACAGGGCCAGCAGCGACACCGACAGCGGGTGGGTGAAGAACACCGTCCAGTCCCCCTGGCTGATCGCCAGGGTGCGGCGGAACTGCTGTTCGGCCAGGGGCCCGAGGATCAGGCCGATGACCACCGGGGCCACCGGCACGTCGTAGACCCGCATGGCGAAGCCCAGCACGCCGATCAGGTAGAGCAGCACCAGGTCGACGACCGAGTTGTTGAGGGTGTAGGTGCCCAGGGTCGCGAACACCAGGATGCCGGCGTAGAGCCAGGGCCGCGGCACCGCGAGCACCCGCACCCAGAGCCCGGCGAGCGGCAGGTTGAGCACCAGCAGCATGACGTTGCCGATGTAGAGGCTGGCGATCAGCCCCCACACCAGATCGGCGCTGCCGGTGAACAGCAGCGGCCCGGGCTGCAGCCCGTACATCTGGAACGCCGCCAGCAGGATGGCCGCCGTGGAGGAGGTCGGCAGGCCCAGCGACAGCAACGGCACCAGCACCCCCGCGGCGGCGGCGTTGTTGGCCGCCTCGGGGCCCGCCACCCCCTCGATGGCGCCCTTGCCGAACTGCTCGGGGTGGCGCGACAGGCGTTTCTCCAGGGCGTAGCTCAGCATGGTCGGGATCTCCGCCCCGCCGGCCGGCAGGGTGCCGAAGGGAAACCCCAGGACGGCGCCGCGCAGCCACGGCTTCCAGGAGCGCCGCCATTCCTCCGCGGTCATCCAGATGCTGCCGCGCACGGGCAGGATCTCCTCGCGGTCCCAGCGGTGGCGCGAGGCCACGAACAGGGTCTCGCCGACCGCGAACAGACCGACCGCCACGACGACCACGTCGATGCCGTCCAGCAGTTCCGGGATGCCCAGGGTCAGCCTGGCCTGGCCGCTTTGCAGGTCGATGCCGACCAGGCCGAGCGCCAGGCCGACGAACAGGGCGGCCAGGCCGCGCAGCACCGAGGAGCCCAGCACCGCCGTGACCGTGGTGAAGGCCAGCACCATCAGCGCGAAGTACTCGGCCGGGCCGAAGGCCAGCGCCACCTCCACCATCACCGGCGCCACCAGGGTGAGGCCCAGCGTCGCCAGGGTGCCGGCGACGAAGGAGCCGATGGCCGCGGTCGCCAGCGCCGAGGCGCCACGCCCGGCGCGGGCCATGGCGTGGCCGTCGAGCGCGGTGATGATGCTGGCCGATTCCCCCGGCGTGTTGAGAAGGATGGCGGTGGTGGAGCCGCCGTACATGCCGCCGTAGTAGATGCCGGCGAACATGATGAAGGCGGCGGTGGGGTCGAGCTGGAAGGTCACCGGCAGCAGCAGGGCGACGGTGAGCGCCGGCCCGAGCCCCGGCAGCACGCCCACCGCGGTGCCCAGCGTCACGCCGACGAAAGCCCAGAACAGGTTGAGCGGGGTGAGCGCCACGGCGAAGCCGTGGAGCAGGGCGGCCGTGGTGTCCATGGTGGCGGGGTCCTCACAAGACGCCGGCGAGCGGGCCCGCCGGCAGGGTCAGGCCGAGGCCGTGGACGAAGGCAACCTGCGCCACCACGCCCAGCGCGAGGCCGAGGGCGACGTCCCACAGCGGCCGGCGGCTGCCGAAGGCGCGGCAGACGGCGACGAACAGCACCGCCGAGGCCAGCCAGAACCCCAGCGGTTCCAGCAGCAGCATCTGCGCCGCCAGCCCGCCGCTGACCAGCGCCAGGGCACGGCCGTCCATCGCGCCGCCGGCCAGCGGCGGCGGGCGGCGTTCGCGGCCCAGCGCCTGCGCCACCAGGGCGAGGCCCACCGCCACCAGGTGGGCCGCGACGATGTAGGGGAACAGCTGCGGCCCGACCCGGACGTAGGCGGGGGCCGGCGGCAGCAGCGCCGTGTCCCATCCCACGACCACGCCAAGGGCCGCCACCCCCAGGCCGAACACCGTCCGGCCCGGGCGCGCCGCCGCGTGCGGCGTCATGGCCGCGGCGGCCTACTGCACCAGGCCGATGTCGCGCAGCACGCTCTCGATCCGCGCCCGGTCGACCTTGATGAAGGCGGTGAACTGGTCGGGCGTCTGGTACAGGTTCATCCAGTTGCGCTTGGCCAGGATGTCCTTCCAGGCCGGGGTTTCGACCATGTCGCCGACCATCTTGGCCAGCGCCTGCTTCTGCGCCTCGTCGATGCCCGGGGGGGCGATGACACCGCGCCAGTTCACGAGGTCGAGGTCGACCCCCTGCTCCTTCATGGTCGGCACGTCGATGCCGTCCACCGGCATCGCCGACGACAGGGCCAGGGCGCGCAGCTTGCCCGCCTGGACCTGGCCCTCGAACTCGCCCCAGCCCGACACGCCGGCGGTGACGTGGCCGCCGAGGATCGCCGCCAGCGCCTCGCCGCCGCCGGAGAACGGGATGTAGTTGACCGCCTTGGGGTCGACCCCGACCGACTTGGCGAGCAGGCCGACCAGGATGTGGTCGGTGCCGCCGGCCGAGCCGCCGCCCCAGGAGACGGCGCCGGGGTTCTCCTTGAAGGTCTTCACCAAGTCGGCGAAGGATGTGATGGGCGAATTGGCGGGCACCACGATCGCCTCGTACTCGCCGGTCAGGCGGGCGATCGGGGTGACCTGCTCCAGGGTGACCGGCGATTTGTTGGTCTGGATCGCGCCCACCATCACCAGGCCGCTGACCATCAGCGTGCTGGGGCTGCCCTTGAAGCCGCTGACGAGCTGGGCCAGACCGACGGTGCCGCCGGCCCCGGGGATGTTGACCACCTGCACGTCGCCGGCCAGGCTGGCCGTCCGCAGCGCCTCCTGCATGGAGCGCGCGGTCTGGTCCCAGCCGCCGCCCGGGGACGCCGGCGCGATGATCTTCACCTCCTTGGGCTGCGCCGCCGCCGGCCCCGTGGCGGCCGCGGCGACCGCCAGCGCGACCAGCGCCAGGAAAGGCTTGAACGGCGTCCGCAGGTGGGGTATGCGCATCACTACCTCCCAATCACGTTCGGTTTTTCGTCTTCTCGTTTGCGGCGAGGGCCGCGAGCCGGTGACGGCGTGCCTGGGAGTGTAGCAGACGATCGCGCGCCGGCAATCGGCCGAACGCACGGTCCGGCGCGCTTACAACCGCCGGCGCCCCACCTATATGGTGGGAAACGTCCGGGATGTCGGAGGATGAGGACTGGGGACCGCGGCCGACGGGGCACGCGGCGCCGGTCCGGTGAGTTTTGTCAGGAGGGACGATGGCACTGCCCTTGATGCCGAAAGCGACCGCCGTCTGGCTGGTGGAGAACACTTCCCTGTCCTTCGAGCAGATCGCGGCCTTCTGCGGCCTGCATTCGCTCGAGGTTCAGGCGATCGCCGACGGCGAGGTCGCGGTGGGCATGGTCGGGCTCGACCCGATCGCCAACGGGCAGCTCACCAAGGCCGAGATCGAGCGGTGCGAAGGGGACACCAACGCCAAACTGCGCCTGCTGGTCCCCGACCTGCCGCTGCCGGCGGCGCGGTCCAAGGGGCCGCGCTACACCCCGATCACCAAGCGCGGCGACAAGCCCGACGCCATCGCCTGGCTGCTGAAGCACCATCCCGAGCTGTCGGACGCCCAGCTCAGCCGGCTGATCGGGACGACCAAGCCGACCATCTCCGCGGTGCGCGACCGCAGCCACTGGAACGCTCCGAACATCAAGCCGCGCAGCCCGGTCCTGGTCGGCCTGTGCACCCAGCGCGAACTGGAGGAGGCGCTCGCCCAGACGGTGCGCCGCGTGCCGGTGGAAGGCCAGGAGAACCCGGCCGCCACGCTGTATCCCGAAGACGAGGACGGCGCCGGGGACGGCGGCGGCTCCGTCTGGCCCCGCTCCGCGGACACCTGAGCCTCTGCGCGTCCGCGCGCCCGCCCGCGCGACGCCACCACCGACGCATCCACCGACGGCGTGCCCTCGCGGCGCGCCGTTGCCGATTCCGGGCCGTGCGCGCGCCGGGCCTTCGTCGCGAGCGCCCGGTCAGGCGCGGGCCAGCCGCGTCATCTCGTCCTTCAGGCGGAGCTTCTGCTTCTTGATCTTGGCCAGCGCGGCGTCGTCCGGATGCGGGCGCAGGGCTTCGCGCCGGAGTTCGACCTCCAGCGCCTGATGCCTCATGCGAAGGGTTTCGATCCGGTCCTCACAGGCCATTGGCTCCCTCCTCGGTAGGCGGTCGCACCGGAACCGGCCAACCGCGCCGGTGCGACGGCAGCGTGATCAGTCTGTTGCCAATCGGGCCGGCGGCGCAAGCGCCCAAGGGATGCACTGGACGAAAGGAGAGGCGCACGCTACATCTTCGGCCATGTCCGCACCGCCCCGCCTCGTCGTCGGAATCAGCGGGGCCTCGGGGGTGGTCCTCGGGGTTCGGCTGCTGGAAACGCTGCGCGCCCTGTCGGTCGAAAGCCATCTGGTGATGAGCCGGTCGGCCGAGGTCACGCTGGCCCACGAGACCGACCTGAAGGTCGCCGACGTCCGGGCGCTGGCCGACGTCGCCTACGCCGCCACCGACATCGGCGCCGCCATCGCCAGCGGCAGCTTCCGCACCCTGGGCATGGTGGTCGCACCCTGCTCGGTCCGCAGCATGAGCGAGATCGCCACCGGGGTGACCTCGTCGCTGCTGAGCCGAGCCGCCGACGTTGCCCTGAAGGACCGCCGGCCGCTGGTGCTGATGGTGCGGGAGACGCCGTTGCACCTGGGCCATCTGCGGACCATGACCCAGCTGGCCGAGATGGGCGCCATCATCGCGCCGCCGGTGCCCGCGTTCTACGCCCGGCCGCGCAGCGTCGACGATCTCGTCGACCACGCCGTCGGCCGCGTCCTCGACCTCTTCGGACTCGACAGCGGCCGGTTGCGCCGATGGGGGGAACCAGACTAAATCGGTCGGTTTCCCGGCGTGGCCCGGGCGAAGGGAAGGATCACCATCATGCCGCACCGCATCCACCACGAGGCCGTACGCCGCCTGCTGGCCGGGCTGAAGAGCTTCCGCGCCCGCTACTACGAGCGCAGCCCCGACAGCATGCGCGAGCTGGTGGAGCACGGGCAGAAGCCCGAGGTGCTGCTGATCGGCTGCTCCGACAGCCGCGTCGACCCCGCCATCCTGATGGAGGCGGAGCCGGGCGAGCTGTTCGTGGTCCGCAACGTCGCCAACCTGGTCCCGCCCTACCAGCCCGACGGCTCGTACCACGGCACCTCGGCGGCCATCGAGTACGCGGTGACGGTGCTGGAGGTGCGCCACGTCATCGTCCTGGGCCACGCCGGCTGCGGCGGCATCCAGGGGCTGATCCGGCTGCGCAAGGGCGACCGCCCGGACGGCGCCTTCATCGCCCCCTGGGTGTCGATCGCCGACGAGGCCTGCAACCGGTTCCTGGAGCCGGAGACCGCCGACACCGACGAGGCGACGCGGGTCGAGCGGGCGGCGGTGCGTGGGTCGCTGGAGAACCTCAGGAGCTTCCCGTTCGTGCGCGACCGGGTGGAGAGCGGCGCGCTGCACCTGCACGGCTGGTGGTTCGACCTGTCCGACGGCGAGATCTGGCTGTTCGACCCGGCCGAAGACGCCTTCTCCCCGGTCTTCTGAGGCCGTCGCGGCGCTGCACACAGATGATGGCGGCGTGCTATGAGGTCGGCGACGCCGGGACGGCCGCGGCGAGGGGGGGAATCCATGGCGATCGAAGGGAACCCGGCGATCCGCCGGCTGCTGGCCGGCGTGAAGGGCTATCGGGCTCGCTACTACGAGCGCAACCCCGGCAGCATGCGCGCGCTGATCCAGAACGGCCAGAAGCCGGACGTCCTGCTGATCGGCTGCTCCGACAGCCGCGTCGACCCGGCGCTGCTGACCATGGCCGAGCCGGGCGAACTCTTCGTGGTGCGCAACGTCGCCAATCTGGTGCCGCCCTTCCAGCCGGACGGCCAGTACCACGGCACCTCGGCGGCCATCGAATACGCGGTGCGCGTGCTGGAGGTCTCCAACATCCTGGTGCTCGGCCACGCCCAGTGCGGCGGCATCGCCGGGCTGATCCGCATCCGCGCCGGCGAGGCGATCCAGGGCGATTTCGTGGCGCCCTGGGTGACCATCGCGAGCGAGGCCTGCGACCGCTACCTCGACGAGGTCGGGGTGGTCGCCGACGCCGGAGTCGCGGCGCCCACCCCCGGCCGCGTCGGCATCGAGGACCTGCGCGCCCATCCCGAGCTGGTGGAGCGCTCCGCCGTGCGCGGCTCGGTGGAGAACCTGCTGACCTTCCCCTGGATCGCCGAACGGGTGGCCGCCGGCACGCTGCAGATCCACGGCTGGTGGTTCGACATCGAGACCGGCGAGCTCTGGGCCATCGACCCCGACACCAAGGCGTTCCGCACGGTCGAGTGACGCGGCCCCGACGGGCTCAATGGCCCTAGCCGGCGAGGCCGGCCAGGGCCGCGGCGGCGGAGCGCGCGACGCCCGACCAGTCGCCGGGAGTCTCCTGCCGGAACAGGCGGGCCGACGGGTACCAGGGGCTGTCGTCGCGGCCCAGCAGCCAGCGCCAGTCCGGTGCGGCCGGCAACAGAACCCACAGCGGCACGCCCAGCGCCCCGGCCAGATGGGCCGGCCCGGTGCACGACGAGATCACCAGATCGAGCCCGGCCATGACCGCGGCGGTGTCGGCGAAATCGTGGAGCTCGCCGCCCAGATCGGTGAAGGAACCGGGAAGGTCCGCCCCGGCCAGCTCGGCCCGGCCCGGCCCCACCTGCAGGCCGAAGACCCGCACCCCCGGCACGTCGAGCAGCGGCCGCAGCGCCCCCAGCCCCGGTGAGCGCAGGCGGTCCCCGGGGAACCGGGGGTTGCCCGCCCACACCAGCCCCACCGCTGGCCCCACCGCTGGCCCGACCGCGGGACCGGCCCCGCGCAGGCGCTCGCGCCAGCGCCGCACCGCCTGCGGCTCGGGCCGCAGATAGGGCACCGCCGCCGGCACCGTCGCCAGGGTCGTGCCGAACGCCCGGGGCAGGCTCATCAACGGGCATTCCAGGTCGAACGCCGGCAGCGGGTCGCCGCGCGCGATGACCCGCTCCGCCCCTTCCATCCCGGCCAGCAGCCGGCGCAGGGGCGGCTGGACCTCCAGCACCACCCGCGCCCCGCGGGCCGCCGCCAGGGGCACGTAACGCACAAACTGGAGGGTGTCGCCCAGCCCCTGCTCGGCGTGCAGCAGCAGCGTCCGCCCCTCCACCGGCCCGCCCTGCCAGGTGGGCTGCTCGAAGCGACGCCACGGCGGCAGGGCGCGGTCGTCGGCACGCCGCCAGTCGAACTCCGGCCACCCCTCCTCCAGGTCGCCGGCCAGCAGGCTGGCGAAGCCGCGGTTCCAATGCAGCCCGGCGTCCTGCGGGCGGGCGCCCAGCGCCTCGCCGAAGCAGCGCGCCGCGTCGCGCGGACGCCCGAGCGCCAGCAGGGCGTTGCCCCGGGCCGACCAGGGCGGGCGGTCCGGGCGGAGACGCTCTGCCGCGTCGAGCGCCGCCAGCGCCTCCGCGCCGCGGCCCAGCTTGGCCAGCAGCGCGCCCAGGTTCTCGTGCGCCTCGGCCAGCCCGGGATCATGGCCGAGGGCGGTGCGGTAGGCCGCCTCCGCCTCCGCCCACCGGTCGCCGGCGGCGAGCGCGTTGCCCAGGGTCATGGCCGCCATCGCGCCGTCGGGCCGCAGGGCGACCGCCCGGCGTGCCACCCGCTCGGCGGCGCCGGCCGCCCCCTGGGCGAGGCTGGCGTCGGCCAGATGCACCAGCGCCTCGCCATGCCCGGGGGCCAGCGCCAGGGCGCGCCGCGCCGCGTCCGCCGCCGCCGCCGCCCGGCCCAGCGCGCGCCGCGCGCCGGCGCGGTTGGCATGGGCGTCGGCCAGCGTCGGGTCGAGCCGGACCGCCCGCCCGCACGCCGCCTCCGCGCCCCCGGCGTCCCCCAGGGTCCGCCGGGCGGCGCCGAGGTTGGAGTGCACGCCGGCCACGTCGGGCCGGCACACGATGGCGCGCCGCATCCACGCCACCGCCGGCGCCGTCCCGCCGCCCTGCGCCTCGAGGATGCCCAGCAGGTGGGCCGCGTCGGCCTGCAGAGGATCGACGTCGAGGATGCGCCGGTACAAGGTCCGCGCCGCATCCGGACGGCCCGCTTGGTGATGGTCGAACGCGGCCAGCAAGGCCTCGGAAATGGTTGCCATGGCACCACGATAGAAAGATGCTTGCAGTGAAGCATAAATGAGACCTTTGTCTCAATCAGTCCCGGTTTTCCGCGACGCCGCCATGCGTCGGCACCGTGAGGATGGTATTGCCTGGGCGGCGCTGCTCAACTATTCTCCAATGGGCCAGGGCAATAGGCGGCAGTTTACTAAATGACCACATTTCCCATGCGGCGTCATCGCTCCTTCGCGCAGCGTGTGTTTCCCATGGCAGCCGCGGCCCTGGCGATGGTCGGCATGGCCGGTCCGGTCCTGGCGGCGGGAGGCGGCGGTGGCGGAGCCACCAACGCGTGCATCTGGCAGCAGGACATCAGCCTGGCGGTGGGCAGCACCACCTTGACGGTGCCCCAGACCGTCTTCGACCCGAAGATCCCGCAGTCCGAGATCGACGGCCATCTGCTGTTCCCCAATGTGCAGCGCCTGGCGCTGCGCATCATGACCCCGGCGGGCGACACCTGGGAGGCGCCGCTGACCATGATCGGGGCCAAGCGCTGCACCGGGATCTTCGTCGGCTCGGCGTTCCTGGTGGAGCGCGCCTACGAACCACCCCTGCGGGTGGTCCGCCGCCCCGACACGGCGCATTGAGCAGCGCGAACGCCCACTCCTAGTCAAGCAGCTTGGGATTGCTGATCGCCAGCCGGGCGCGCACCGTCGCCTCCAGGCAGGCCTGGAGCTCCGGTCCTCCGCCGTCGTGCACACCTGCCGCGATGTCGGCGCACAGGCGGCGTTTCAGGGCGTCGAGACGCTCCCCCAGGGCGGGGTCGGAGAGAGTGGGATCGGCGTCCTCGCCCATCAGGCCGGTCATCGCCTCCATGACCGCGCGCCGGGCCCCCTCCAGCCCGTCCAGTTCCCGCTGCACCACCGCCAGGGCGTTGGCGACCATCAGCGCGGTGTAGCGCCGCTCCGCCGGGACCGCCGGCAGCACCTCCGCCCGGTAGGCGTCGAGGGCGGCGGCCAGCAGGGCGCGCGCGTCGGGGGCATCGGTCATCGGGGCGTTCCTTCGTCCAGGGCGCGCAGATGGATCAGCAGGTCGCGCTCGATCTCCGGCAGCATGCGCCCGGTCAGCGCCAGCTCCAGCGACGGCTCGCGGCCGGAGGTGTGGCGGCGCCCCTGCATCAGGGCGATGGCCGCCCAGCGCACATAGGCCGCCGCCTCCCAGTAGGCCACACGGGCGCGGTCGACCGGCCGGCCCGCGGTCTCCTCATAGCCCGCGTAGAGGTCGGTGCGGTCGGCCAGCCCGCCGGCCTCCCGGTCCATGCGGCCGAACCGCCAGGAGCGGGCGCAGAACCAGCCGAGGTCCTCCATGGGATCGCTCCACCCGGCGAACTCCCAGTCGAGGATGGCGGTGAGCCGGCCGCCCTCCACCAGGTAGTTGCCGGTGCGGTAGTCGCGGTGGCACAGCACCACCGGGCCGGCGGGCGGTGCGTGCACCTCCAGCCAGCGCAAGCCCCAGGCCAACACCGGGTCGCGGTCGGCCGCGGCGCCGATCCACGACCGGCAGAGGCGCGCCGCCGCCAGGGCCGGGGGTCCGTGCGGCACCGGCAGGCCGAGGTCGCCGTCGTCCGGCACCACCCGGTGCAACCGGCCGAGCTGGCGGCCCAGCTCCCGGGCCAGCTCCCGCTGCGGCGCCTCGGCCCGCACCACCTGGCGCCCCGCCGCGGTCCCGGCGATCCGGCGCATGACGTAGAACGGGTTGCCCAGCACGGCCGGGTCATCGCAGGCGAGCAGCGGCTCCGGCACCGCCACCCCCGCGCCATGGGCGGCCCGCAGCACCGCAAACTCGTGGCGGGTGTCGATGCGGGCGGCCATGCCGGCCGCACCGCCGATCCGCACCACCACGCCGTGGCGTCCCGCCAGCGCCCCGCCCTCCAGCGTCAGCACCGCGCCGAGGTTGAGGGAGATGGCGCCGCCGCCCAACCGTTCGGGGTCCGCCACGGCGGCCCGCGCGGCGCCCGCCGCGCCGGCCAGCCAGCGCTCCAGCCGGGCCAGCGCCTCGGCCGCGATCGCCGGGGCCGCCTGCGCGCCGGCCATCTCAGCCCCAGCTCCAGAAGGCGTCGCCCTCGCCGAGGTAGAATCCGCTCAGCACCGTCTTGTGCACCTCCGAGGCGCCGTCGACCAGACGCGCCTGGCGGGCGTAGCGGTAGATCCACTCCAGCACCGTGTCGCGCGAATAGCCGCGCGCGCCGCACAGCTGGATCGCCGTGTCCACCGCGGTGTGCAGGGTGTCGGCCACCAGCACCTTGGCCATCGACAGCTCCTTCTTCGCCCGGCCGCCGCGGTCCAGGGTCCAGGCGGCCTTCATCACCATCAGCCGGCCCATCTCGATCCGCATGGCGGCATCGCCCAGCATCCAGCGCACCCCGTCGCGCTCGCTGAGCGGCGCGCCGAAGCTCTCGCGCTCCCGGACATAGGCGCCGGCGATCTCCAGGCAGCGCTTGGCCAGGCCGGTCCAGCGCATGCAGTGGGTCAGGCGGGCCGGGCCGAGGCGGATCTGGGTCACCTTCAGCCCGTCGCCGACCCCCATCAGCACGTTCTCGTCGGCGATCTCCAGCCCGTCGAAGGCCAGCTCGCAATGGCCGCCGTGCTCCTCCGGCCCCATGATCGGGATGCGCCGCACGATCTCCCAGCCGGGTTGGTCGCGGTGGAACAGGAAGGCGGTCAGCCCCTTGCGCGGATCGTCGGCGGTGCGGGCGATCAGGATGAAGTGCTGCGCCACCCCGGCCCCGGTGATGAACCATTTGCGCCCCTGCACCACCCAGCGGTCGCCGCGCCGCTCCGCCCGCGTCCGCATCATCGACGGGTCGGACCCGGCGCCCGGGTGCGGCTCGGTCATGGCGAAGGCCGAGCGCACGGCCCCGTCGACGATCGGCTGCAGCCAGCGCGCCTTCTGCGCCGGCGTGCCGACGGCGTTCAGCACCATCATGTTGCCGTCGTCGGGGGCGGCGGCGTTGAAGCAGACCGGCCCGAAGATGGAGCGGTTCATCTCCTCGTAGCAGGCCGCCATGCCGACCACCGGCAGACCGCCGCCGCCCAGCGCCCGCGGCATCTGCAGCGACCACAGCCCCGCCTCCTTCGCCCGCGCCCGCAGCCGGGCCAGCGCCGGACCGCCGATGTTCTCGTGCTCGTCCCAGTGGGCCCGGTCGGCCTCGACGGGAAGGATCTCCTCCTCGACGAAGGCGCGCACGCGGCGCCGGGTCGCCTCGATCTCCGGTGGCAGGGCGAAATCCATGGGCGGCGCTCTCCGTTCCCGGGGTCTGGCGTCAGAGGGAGCTGACGAGGTGGCCGCCGTCGACCGCCAGCGTCGCCCCGGTGATGTAGGCCCCGGCATCGGAGCACAGCAGCAGCAGCGGGCCGTCGAGGTCCTCGGGCCGGCCGAGGCGGCGCTGCGGCACCCGGCCGATCAGCGCCCGGCCCGCCTCGCCGGCGAAGAAGGCGCGGTTGAGGTCGGTCTCGATGTAGCCGGGGCACAGCGCGTTGACCCGGATGCGGTGGCGGGCCAGTTCCAGCGCCATGGACCGGGTGAGCTGCACCAGCGCCGCCTTGGAGGCGGCGTAGGCGGCGAGCTGCCCGGCGACGCGCAGGCCGAGGATGGAGGCGATGTTGACGATCGCCCCGCCCGCGCCGCGCTCGCTCATGGCCTGCGCAACCTCCCGCGCCACCAGGAACGCCCCCTTCAGGTTGGTGTCGAGCACGCGATCCCAGGCGGCCTCGTCGGTGTCGAGAACCGGCCGCGTCTCGGTCACCCCGGCGTTGTTGACCAGGATGTCGATGCCGCCCAGGCCGTCGGCGGCGTCGGCGACCGCGGCGCGCACCGACGCCGCGTCGGTCACGTCGACCGGCACCGCCACGGCGTCCCCGCCGTCGGCGGCGATCGCGTCGCAGAGGTCCTCCAGCGCGTCGATGCGGCGCGCCGCCACGGCGACCCGCGCCCCGGCCAGGGCCAGCGCCCGCGCGAAATGCCAGCCCAACCCGGAAGACGCGCCGGTGACCAGGGCGGTGCGGCCGGTGAGGTCGATGAGATAGCCACTCACACCAGCCCCCGGGCCTGCTCGCGCAGGACGAATTTCTGGATCTTGCCCGTCGCCGTCTTGGGCAGCGGGCCGAACACCACGGTGCGCGGCACCTTGAACCCGGCGAGGTGGCCCCGGCACCACGCGGTGAGGGCGGCGGCGTCGACCGTCGCCGCGGCGTCGCCCTTCAGCGTGACGAAGGCACACACGCTCTCGCCCCACCGCGGGTCGGGGCGGGCGACCACCGCGGCCTCGACGACCGCGGGGTGGCGGTAGAGAGCCTCCTCCACCTCGAGCGACGAGACGTTCTCGCCGCCGGTGATGATGATGTCCTTGGCCCGGTCCTTGATCTCCACATAGCCGTCGGGGTGGGTCACCGCGAGGTCGCCGGTGTGCAGCCAGCCGTCGCGCAGCGCCGCGTCGGTGGCCGCCGGGTTCTTCAGATAGCCCTTCATGACGGTGTTGCCGCGCAGGGCCAGCTCCCCCAGCGTCGCCCCGTCGGCGGGAACCCGACCGCCGTCGGAGTCGAGGACGGCCTGGTCGGCCATGGTCACCATGCTGACCCCCTGGCGGGCCATCAGGACGGCGCGCTCGTCCACGCCCAGGCCGTCCCACCCCTCCTGCCAGACGCACACGGTGGAGGGGCCGTAGCACTCGGTCATGCCGTAGAGGTGGGTCACCGCGAAGCCCATCGCCTCCATGGCGCCGATCACCGCGCTGGGCGGGGCGGCCCCGCCGGTGGCGACCTGCACCGGCCCGTGGGCGAAGCGGCGCCGGTCCGCGTCCGGCGCGTGGATCAGCATGGTCAGCACCACCGGCGCGCCGCACAGGTGGGTCACCCGCTCCTCCTCGATCAGGCGGAACACCTGCGGCGGATCGACCTGGCGCAGGCAGACGTGGCGCCCCCCGACCGCGGTCACCGCCCAGGGATAGGACCAGCCGTTGCAATGGAACATCGGCAGCGTCCACAGGTAGACGCTGCGCGGCGTCAGCGCGAAGGTCAGGGCGTTGCCGAGCGCGTTCAGGTGGGCGCCGCGGTGGTGGTAGAGCACGCCCTTGGGGTTGCCCGTGGTCCCCGAGGTGTAGTTCAGGGCGATGGAGTCCCATTCGTCGCCGGGCGCCGTGAAGGGCCGCGTGGCGTCGCCGCCGGCCAGGAACGCCTCGTACTCCGCCTCGCCGACGGGCTCGGCGCCGCCGGCGTGCGGGTCGTCGATCCACACCACCCGGGGCCGGGCCGCGGTGCGCTCCAGGGCCGCCCGTGCCACCGCGGCGAGGCCACGGTCGACCAGCAGGACACGGCTCTCCGCGTGCTCCAGGATGAAGGCGACGGTGGCCGCGTCGAGGCGGGTGTTGATGGCGTTCAGCACGGCGCCGGCGCCGGGCACGCCGAAATGCGCCTCCAGCATCGCCGGGGTGTTGGGGATCAGGGCGGACACGCGGTCGCCGGGGCGCACGCCGGCCCGCTCCAGCGCCGAGGCCAGGGCGCGGGCGCGGCCGTACAGCTCCGCGTAGGTGCGGCGGGTGGCGCCGTAGACCACCGCCACCTTGTCCGGGTGCACCGCGCCGGCGCGCCGCAGGAAGTCCAGCGGGGTCAGCGGCACGTGGTTGGCCGCCCGCCTGTCCAGCCCGCTCTCGGCGTCCCGTCGCTCCACCGCGCTCCCTCCCCTGGCTGCCGGCACCATCGTCCGCTGGGGAACTGATTTGGTGCGCCAACCATGTTAGGGCGAGCGCCGCCACCCGCGCAAGCACCCCCCCGGGGTGCCTTTGAGGCGCGCTTGCGGCGCCCTGCGGCCGCTCCTATAGTCCCGGCCCATGAGCGAGCCCCCGATGTCCCCCGATTTCCCGCACCGTCACCTTCTCGGCATCGAGGGGATGACCGCCGGGGAGATCACCCTCGTGCTGGACCTGGCGGACAGCTACGTGGAGCAGAGCCGCAGCCGCGACCGCAAGTCGCAGCTGCTGTCCGGCCGCACCGTGGTCAACCTGTTCTTCGAGAACTCGACCCGCACGCTGACCTCGTTCGAACTGGCGGCCAAGCGCCTGGGGGCCGACGTCATCAACATGGCGGTCCAGTCGTCCTCGGTGAAGAAGGGCGAGACGCTGATCGACACGGCGACCACGCTCAACGCCATGCACCTCGACGCGCTGGTCGTCCGCCACGCCGAGTCCGGCGCGGTCAAGCTGCTGGCCGACAAGGTGAACTGCGCCGTGCTGAACGCCGGGGACGGGCACCACGAGCACCCGACCCAGGCGCTGCTCGACGCGCTGGCCATCCGCCGCCGGCTGGGCCGGCTTGAAGGGCTGGTGGTGGCGATCTGCGGCGACATCCTGCACAGCCGGGTGGCGCGCTCCAACATCCATCTGCTGAACGCCATGGGGGCCCGCGTGCGGGTCGTCGCCCCGCCCACCCTCCTGCCGTCCGCGGTCGAGCGGCTCGGCGTGGAGGTCCACCACACCATGAAGGAAGGCCTGAGGGACGTCGACATCGTGATGATGCTGCGCCTCCAGACCGAGCGGATGTCCGGCCAGTACGTGCCGTCGACGCGCGAGTACTTCTACTTCTACGGCCTGGACTACGACAAGCTGGCGGTGGCCAAGCCCCACGCGCTGATCATGCACCCCGGGCCGATGAACCGCGGGGTGGAGATCGATTCGGAGGTGGCGGACGACTACAAGCGGTCGATGGTGCTGGACCAGGTGGAGCTCGGCGTGGCCGTGCGCATGGCCGTCCTCGACCTGCTGACCCGCCCCGCCCGCACCGCCGCCCTGGCCTGACGGCGCGATGGAGACCCCGCCCGTGCCCACCGTCCTCCCCCCGATCCCCGCCGTTCCCGCCGCACCGGCCCGCGTCGCCTACGTCAACGCCCGCCTGCTCGACCCCGCCACCGGGCTCGACGCGCCGGGCGGTCTGCTGACCGAGGGGACGCGCATCGCCGACCTCGGCCCGGGCCTGTTCGCCGACGGGGCGCCGGGCGACGCCACGGTGATCGACGCCGCCGGCCAGTGCCTCGCCCCCGGGCTGGTCGACATCCGCGTCCAGGTGGGCGAGCCCGGCGAGGAGCACAAGGAAACCATCAAGAGCGCCTCGCGGGCCGCCGCCGCCGGCGGCGTCGCCACCATGGTGCTGCTGCCCGACACCGACCCGGTGATCGACGAGGTGGCCGGCCTGCAGTTCGTCGCCCGGCGCGGGCGCGAGGTGCGCCAGGTCAAGGTCTTCGCCTACGCCGCGGCGACCCGCGGCACCGAGGGCGCCGAGATCACCGAGATGGGGTTGCTGGCCAACGCCGGCGCCGTCGCCTTCACCGACGGCACCCGGGCGATCGCCGATCCCCTGACCATGCGCCGGGCGCTGAGCTACGCCAGCGCCTTCGGCAAGCTGATCGTCCAGCACCCGCTGGAGCCGCGGCTGGCCACCGGCGTCATGAACGCCGGGGAGCTGGCGACCCGGCTGGGCCTGTCCGGGATCTCCCGCGAGGCCGAGATCATCATGATCGAGCGCGACGTGCGGCTGGCCGAGATGACCGGCGGGCACGTCCATTTCGCCCATGTCACGACCGGCGAGTCGGTGGCGGTGATCCGCCGCGCCAAGGACCGGGGGCTGCGGGTCACCTGCGACACCGCCCCGCACTACTTCGCGCTGACCGAGACCGACGTCGGCGAGTACCGCACCTTCGCCAAGGTGTCGCCGCCGCTGCGCGGCGAGATGGACCGCCGGGCCATCGTCGAGGGGCTGGCGGACGGCACCATCGACGTCATCGCGTCGGACCATTGGCCGCAGGACCAGGACCACAAGCGCGTGCCCTTCGCCCAGGCCGCCTTCGGCGTGATCGGCCTGGAGACGCTGCTGCCGCTGACGCTGGAGTTGGCCCACAAGGGCAGTCTGACCCTGCTGGAGGCCATGGCCAAGGTCACCTGCCGCCCCGCCGCCCTGCTGGGCCTGCCGGGCGGGCGCCTCGCCGTCGGCGGGCCGGCCGATCTGGTGCTGTTCGACCCGGAGGTGCCGTGGCGGGTGGACGTCAGCCGCTTCAAGTCGAAGACCAAGAACTCCGCGTTCGAGGACCGTCCGGTGCAGGGCCGCGCCCTGCGCACCGTGGTCGACGGCCGCGCCGTCTGGCAGGCGACGGAGTAGCCCGGTGGAGATCCCCGCCCTGGCCGCCGCGACGGCCGCGCTCTTCGGCTACCTGCTGGGCTCCATCCCCTTCGGCCTGGTGCTCACCCGGCTTGCCGGCTACGGCGACGTCCGCAAGATCGGCTCCGGCAACATCGGCGCCACCAACGTGCTGCGCACCGGCAACAAGGCGCTGGCCGCGGCCACCCTGCTGCTCGACAGCGGCAAGGGGGCCATCGCGGCGCTGCTGGCGCTGTCCGCCGCCGGGCCGGAGGCGGCGCTGTGGGCCGGCGGCGGCGCCATGCTGGGCCACACCTTCCCGGTGTGGCTGGGCTTCAAGGGCGGCAAGGGCGTGGCGACCGCCCTGGGCGTGCTGCTGGCGGTGGCGTGGCCGGTGGGCGCGGTCGCCTGCGCGACCTGGCTGGCGACGGCCCTGCTCGCCCGCATCTCGTCGTTGTCGGCGCTGACGGCTCTGGCGCTGGCGCCGGTGGCGGCGTGGGTCCTGGCAACGCCGGGCGTGGCGCTGCTGGCCCTGTTCATCGCCGTCCTGGTCGCGGTCCGCCACGCGGCCAACATCCGCCGCCTGCTGACGGGCCAGGAGCCGCGCATCGCCTTCCGAAAGCCGGGCTGACCGCCGGCCGCGCGAGACAGACCGTCTCAGTGCCTCTCGAGCATCGCCTTCAGGCCCTCCAGTCCGGACCGGAAATAGCCCTCCATGGCGGCCCGCGCGGCGGCGTCGTCGAGGGTCTCCGGTGGGAAGTTCCCGGTGTCGCCGCGGTAGAACCGGCCGGACCACGTGACGGTGCTGCCCGCCCCGTCCCCGGCCGCGACGGCCAGGGTGGCGGAGTAGAAGCTGACCGGGAACGCCTCCACGTTCTCCTTCAGGAGCCGATAGGACAGGGTGTGGGCGGTGGCGTCCACGGCGTCCAGGCTGTCCACCAGCTGCCCGCCGCCCTCCAGGGTCAGGGTGCGCTGCTGGCCGCCGCCGTCCTGCGCCGCGGCGGTGCTGTCCGCGACCATGGGGTGCCAGGCGGCCAGCGCGCCGAAATCCGACACCACCGCCCACACGGCGTCGGGCGGGGCGGCGATGGCGATGCTCTCCCCCGCCTTCTGCGGGGTCGGCCCGTGGGCCCAGGCGGGGCAGGCGAGCAGGGCGAGGACGGCGGCGGCGGCGAGAACGCGTGTCGGCATCAGGCGATCCTTCGGACAGTGGTCGGAACGGGTGGGGCCCGCCGGCGCCGGTCGCGCAGCGGCAGGACGGCGTAGACGCCCACCAGCGCGGCGAGCGCCAGACCGGCGGGCAGCGGGCTGAGATCGACGCGGCCCGGGATCGGCCGGACGGCGGCATGGCGCGCCACGACCGCCTCCAGCGCCGCGGCGTCGCCCATCGCGGCGTAGGCGAGGCCGGTGCGCGCCGCGAGATCGCGCAGGTGGGGGGCGCGCACCGCGCTCAGATGCTCGGTCCCCGTCGCCGGGGCGGCACCCCAGGGGGCGTTGCGCGGGTGCCAGCCGGGGCGGCTGGAGGCGTCGGCCGGCGGCGGGCCCAGACGGGTCTCGTGGGGCACGTCCGCGGAGCGCACGAAGCCGACCTCGCGCCCCTCCCGGTCGAAGCGGGGAATCGGCGCGGGCACCGTCCCGCCGACCCCGACGATGGCGCCCGCGACCGCCCCCGGCCGCGCGTCGAAGGGCGGTGGCCCGGCCGCCGGCAGCGGCGGCGCCTCGTGGCCGTCGGTGAAGAAGAGAAGGCTGCTGCCCAGCCCGCCGGCGATGGCCAGGGCGCTGTCCAGGCCCGAGGCGACGCGGCTGTCCCCCTCCCACGCCATGCGCCAGTCCAGGGCGTCGAGCGCGCCGTCGAGGGGGGCGAAGTTCGCGCAGGTCTCCACCGGCTCGAACAGCAGGAAGCTGCGGCGCTCGGTGAAGATGCCGAGACCGGCGCGCGAGCCGCAGGGCAGCCGCGCCAGCAGGCCGCGCAGGCCCGCCTTGACGGCCTGCAGCCGGCTGGCGGGCCGGCCGGCCAGGGTCTGGTCGCGGACGTTCATGCTGCCGGTGATGTCGACCACCAGCAGCAGGTCGTAGGCGGGGCGGGGCACGCCGGCCCACGGCCCGGCCAGCGCGGCCAGCACCCCCAGGAGGGCGAGGCCGAGCAGCCGGAACCGGGAATCGCGGGGCAGGCGGACCCTCACGGCAACCCCTTCGGCAGGCCCGGCAGGTCGGTCCACAGGCGCTTGGCGGTCTCCGGCCGCTCCTCCTCCTCCGCCGTCCCCTCGATTTCGGGGAAGTCGCGCACCAGGCGCATGGCGACGTCCAGGTTGTGCTTGGCGTCCCACAGCCCGGGGTCGAGGGCGAGCGCCCGGCGGTAACCGTCCTTGGCGAGACGGATCAGCGGGATGGCGGAGTCGAGCCGGTTGGCCTCCAGGAGGTCGAAGGCGGCGCGCAGCCGGGCGTTGGCGAGGTCGTAGCGGGCCGCGGCGCGCGGCCCCGTGCCGCCGGAGTCGAGCGCATCGACCTCGACCTGGGCCTCGTCCAGCCGGTCCCGCAGGATGAGGAAATGGGCCCGGGCGAAGCGCACCTCGGGCGTCGCCGCCGCGTCGGCGGGAAGCGCCCGCCCGGCGGCGAGGGCGTCGATCTGGCGGTTGTCGTGGAGGCCGAGCAGCAGCCGGCCCAGGGCCAGGGCGAAGAGGCCGAGGACGACGGCCAGCAGCACCCACAGGGCGGCCGACAGCCACCGGCCGGGACGGCGGACGGCGCCGGTCATGCCACGGCTCCACCACCGCGGCGCGGCCGCCGCTCGGCCGCCTTGGCCAGCAGGAGCAGCCCGATCGCGACCGCGGCCACCGCGTAGGCGGCGCCGGCGAGATCGCGCCGCGGAACCCGCTCGCGAAAGCGGATGGGCCGGGTCTCCAGGGTGTCGATGGCGTCGATCGCCGCCTCCACCGCCTGCGCGCCGGTCGCCTCGAAGGCGCGGTAGGGAACGCCGAGGGAGCCGAGGAAGCGGTGGAGGTGGCGCTCCGGCATGGCCTGCGGCGTGTCCTCGCCCGGCTGCTGCGGCGTGTCGAAGATGCCCCGGCTGCCCTTGGTGCGCAGGAACAGCCAGTAGAGGTGCAAGGGGGTGCGCGCCACCGCGTCGCGCAGCGCCTCCTGGACGCGGCGGTCGATGACGGCGGCGCCGTCCGACACCAGCAGCACCGCCGAGGTGGCGTCGGCCGGCGCCTCGTCGACCATCGAGAAGGCCAGGGCCAGGCCACGGCCGACATCGGTGTGCGCCAGGCCCGGCCGATCGATGGCGTCGACCGCACCGCGCACGGCGGCGTGGTGGTCGGTGATCGGCAGCACCGGCATGGGGGCGGTGGAGAAGGCGGCGACGCCGACCCGGTCATGGGGGCGCCGCTCCAGGAAGCGCACCAGCAGGCGCCGTGCGGCGGCCGACTTGGACTCCTCGTCGCCGGTCGGCCGGCGGCCGGCGAAGCTGTTGTCCATGCTGCTGCTGCGGTCGAGCAGCAGGACGATCTGCGCCCCCCGGCCCTCGCGCTCGACGCTCTGCTCCAGGCGGTGCAGCCCGGCCAGGCCGAGGACCAGCGCCGCCATGGCCACCGCCGCCGCCAGCCGCAGCGCGACGTCGAGGGCGTCGGACAGGCGGTCGCCCGGCACCGTGGTCAGCGACGGCTGGTCGGCCGGCGCGAACGGCACGCCCAGCAGCGGCAGCAGCGCCAGGGCCAGCAGCGGCAACGCGGCCGGGAGGTCGACGGCCAGGCCCATCATCCCCGCCCCCGTTCGACGTCGACGAGGCGCCGGCCCAGCGCCAGCAGGGCGGCCGGCGGCAGCAGATCGGCCGCCGCCGCGGTGTCGGTCGCGAAGAAGGCCTGGCGCGACGCCGCGAAGAAGCGTTCGAGGTCGCGCCCCAGGGGGCGGAAGGCGGGGGCGGCGTCGAGGAACGCGGGCAGGTCGTCGGCCAGCAGCCGGCGGCCGGCGGTGGCGTCGAAGGCGCGGTGGAAGGCCAGCAGGGCGGCGCGGTAGGCCTGGGCGTCGCCGTCCATCTGCAGGTCGAGGCGGGCGACCCGCAGGGCGCGCACGAAGGGGCGCCGGGGGCGACCGCGGAACGGCCACCAGCCGCGGTGCCGGGCGATCAGCCCCAGCAGCACGGGAAGCGCCGCGCCCGACCCCGCCGCGGCCGCCGTCCACGCCGACAGGTCGAGCGGCCGGGGCATCACGTCGGGGCGCAGGTAGGGCCCGCCGGCGCCGCCCCCGTCGGGGCGCAGCGACCGCAGAGGCGACATCAGGAAGGTCCAGGCGGGCACCACCGCGTCGGCCGAGCGCGCGCCCTGGTGCAGCGTGAGGGTGAGCGACGGCACCTCGAGCGCCCGCGGTTCCAGGGGCGCGTAGAAGGTCTGGTACTCCAGCCGCACGCGCTGCCGGCTCACCCCGGCGCTCTCGCCGAGATCGTCCAGCGCCACCGCCCGCAGATCCAGCCAGTAGGTCACGGGGCCGGGCCGCGGCAACGACGCCGCCGTCACCCGGAACCCCGGGTCGGCGGCGATGACGACCTCGTGGCGGATGATGTCGCCGATGAAGAAGCCGAAAGGGCGAGGCCCGGACAGGGTGACCGAGCGCACGCCGGAGTCGGCGGTCGCGGTGGCGGCCCATGCCGTGGTCGCGGCGGGGAGCCAACCCGCGGTCGCGGCGGCGAGCAGGGCCAGGCAGACGGCCGTCCGTGGCGGCATGGCGTTTCTCTCATCCGGCGAGCAGATGCTCGGCAAGGGAGTCGTGCTCGAGCCCGTCGATCAGGTGGAACGGGGCGCGGCCGCGCGCGCGGAACAGGCCCTCCAGCGCCGCGCGGTGCTCCTCGCCCCGGCGGCGCCACGCGGCGCGCAGGGCAGGCCGCATCACCGCCAGCCGGCGCTGCCCGGTCTCCAGGTCGCGCAGCGCCACCAGCCCCCAGGCCGGCAGGTCCTCCTCCTCGCCGCGGTCGCGCACGACCACGGGCAGCACGTCGTGGCGCCACAGCCCGTCCAGCACCGCGGCCACCCGGTCGACCGGCATCAGGAAATCCGACACCAGGACGACGAGGCAGCGCCGCGCCGGCAGCCGGTCGGCGGCGGCGGCCAGGCCGGCGGCGCTCGGCCCCCGCGGCACCGCCGCGCCGAGAAGGGCCCGCACCTCGTCCTCGACCCCGCGGCGGTGGGCGGGCGCCACGAACACGTCGTCGCGCACGGTGGCGTCGCACCCGACCAGGCCGAAACGGTCGCCCATCCTGTAGGCCGAGGCGGCGAGGGTGGCGCACAGATCCTGCACCACGGCGCGGCGCTCGACGCGACCGGAGAAGCCCATGGAGCCGGAGAGGTCGACCACCGCGACCATCGAGACCGCGCTGCGCCGGGTGAACTGGCGCACCTGCACCGTGCCCATCGGGTCGCGCGCCGTCTCCCGCAGGTCGACCCGCCGCGGATCGGGATGCTGCAGCAGCGGCACGTGGCGGCGGAACGCCCCTTCCCCGCCCTCCCCGCTGCCGGGATGGGCGCCGACCTGGACGCCGCCGGGCCGCCAGCGCAGCCGGTACGGCAGGGCGATGGCCGCGGCGTCGGACGCGCCTGTGTGCCGTCCGCTCATGGTGCCGCCACCCGGTCGAACGCCGCCTGGCAGAGCGCGCGCACCAGGGGGCCGCGGCGGCGCTCGTAGACCGGGTCGAGGAAGATGCGGTGGGCCATGACCTCGACGAACACCTCGCGCAGGTCCTCGGGGACGACCATGGCGCGGCCCTCCAGCCACGCCCGCACCCGTGCGGCGCGGACGAGGAAGGAGACGCCGCGCGGGCTGGCGCCGCCGATCACCAGGCGGGTCATGTCGACTCCGTCGAGGGCGATGCCGTGGCGGTGCGGCTCGCGCACCGCCCCCCAGAGAGCGGCGGTGTAGATCTCCAGCGCCTCGCTGGCGCGCACCCCGAGCTGGATCGCCTGGGCGGCCGCGGGCAGGCCGGCGACATCGAGCACGCCCTGGGGAACGCCCGCCACGAGCCGGTCGATGTCGTGGAAGCGGGGGTCGAAGACCAGCCGGCGCCGGGTCGCCTCGTCCTCCGGCATCGGCACCTCGATCTCCATGAAGAATCGGTCGCGCGCCGCGGCCGGAAGCTCGAAGGTCTCCTCCTGCTCCACCTTGTTGCGGTCGGCGAAGACCTGGAGGTAGGGGAACCTGTGCTCGCGGTTGAAGGCCGCCACGCTGCGCTCGGCCATCAGGCGCAGCAGCAGCGAATGGACCTGCGGGCGCGCCCGGTTGATCTCGTTGAAGAAGAACACCGCGAGGCCCTCGCCCTGGCGCAGCAGGGGACCCGGGTCGACCCGGGGGCGGCCGTCCTCGGTGAGGTGGGCGTGGTAGACCAGATCGGCGGGCATCAGGTCGATGGTCCCGTCGATGCGCTCGAAGGCGCCACCGATGGCCCGCGCCAGCGCCCGCAGCAGGGTCGTCTTGCCGACGCCCACGTCGCCCTCCAGCAGCACGTGGCCGCGGGCGAACACGGCGATGGTCAGCAGGCGGATCACCCGCTCCTGGCCGACGACCGCCTGGGCGACGTCGCGCTGCATCGCCTCGGCGCAGGCCAACCAGTCGCTCAACGTCGAATCGACGTCGGGAGCTGAACGCATGATGGATCTCCGGTTCGCGGACCGTCGCTGCCCCACCCTCCCCTGGCCCGGGGCGGCGGGGCAGCGGCGCCCCTGCTCAGTTGGCCGGGATCTTCTTGACGTCGTAGACGAACTCACCGGTCTTCTTGAAGTGCTCGACCCGCTTGGCGTTGCGCTCGTCCATGGCGGCGATCGACTGCTGCTGCTTGTTCAGCTCCATCGGATCGTGCTTGGGGTCGTACTTGGACCCGGCGACGGTGGCGGGGTAGCCGGGCTTGGGCTCCCAGCAATTGCCGGGCGCCTTGCAGTTGGTGCCGTCGTAGGCCGCGGCCGGCGCGGCGGCGAAGGCGAGCATCATGGCGGCGGCGGGGAGCCAATGGCTGGTGCGAAGGGATGCGGACATCGGTATTTCCTCTCCTGCGGTTTCTTGGTGTGGGCGTCGGTGACGCCGGGGGGCGCGGCGGGAGCGCGTCAGTTGGCCGTCGGCTCGCAGGTGCCGGCCGCCGGGGTGGCGTGCGCGGTCTGGGTCGCCTTGGCCGAATAGGGGGTGAAGCTGCGGCGCTGCTCGTTGGTCAGCCAGTCCGCGGTGTCGGGGGCGCCGGTGTAGAGGTGGCGGATCCACGCCATGACCAGGAGCATCTCGTCCATGGTCAGCGACGCGTACTGCGGCCCCATCTGCCCCTGCGCGCCGCCGTAGATGGTCTCGAACATACCCTTGTCGGTGGCGTTCTTGGGATAGGTCCAGTAGTCGTCGTTCAGCCCCGGGCCGATCTTGCCTTCCGCCAGGTGGCCGTGGCAGCCGGAGCAGGCGGACAGGAAGAGCTCCTCCCCCACCGGCAGGCAGGCCGGATTCTCGTTGTAGGGGTTGCTCCCGGTGGTGAGGAACGCCTTCACGGCGGCGGTGTCGCGGCCCTCTTCCGCAGCGTACTCGAAGTCAAGGACCTCGCCGGTGACCGTGTGGTTGAAGGTGAGAGCCGCCTGCGCGCCCCAGGCGCCGCCGATGCCGACGAGGACACCGAGGGCCAGGCGCATGATCGTCGTCCTGCTCATTCTGCCGTACCGTTTCCTGCTGCTGCCGTCGCGAAGGGATGGGCCGGTTCCGGGCCCGGGGTTGGGGTTGCCGGGGGCGGCGTCGCCGTCACTGGCCGACGCTCGGCTCCAGCATCGGGATGCCCTCGTCCTGGAGGATCGCGGCGATCCGCGGGCCGGCCTTGACCAGCGCCTCGTCGAGGTCCCGGAGCAGGGAGTCGTCGTCCTTGCGCACCGCCATGGACTGGTCGAACTGCTGCGGCACCAGCGTGCCGCCGGCGGTCAGCCCGTTGCGGTCGACCATGGTCATCCGCAGCGGCGTCGTGGACGCCTTGACGTAGCGGGCCACGTCGGGGGCGAACGCCGCGGCGACGTCCGCCTCGCCGCTGGCGACCGCCGAAACCAGCGTCTCGGGCGGCACCTGGGTGTACTGGTTGCGTCGATCGGTGAAGTTGACCAGCGAATACTGGTAGATCAGGTTGTCCTCGTAGAGGCCGGTCTGCTTCAGCATCTCCTCCGCCGGGGAGTGGAACTGGTAGGCGATGCGCTTGACCTTGGCCAGGTCGTCGTCGGACCAGTTGGAGATCTCGAGATCGCGGTCGGCGCGGGTGATGAAGGCGTAGCCGGTGCGGTAATAGGGAGCGGTGGTGAGCACCCGCGGGTCGCCGTCGTCGACGCCGACGATGGTGTCGCACTCTCCCTTGTCCAGCATGTCGCGCACCAGGAAGATCGGCGGCTTGTCGGTCCAGACGAACTCCGCCGTCCGGCCCATCGCCTCGGCGACCACCGCGGCGATGCGGTTCTCGAAGCCGGTGCCGTCCTTGGTCATGTAGGGCGCGCCCTTGGTCGAGGCGCACACCTTGAGCGGCGGGGCGTCGGCGGCCACGGAGGGCGCCGCCCAGAGCGCGGCGGCGAGCCCCGCGGCGACGGCCAGCGCGCCAACCGCGCGGGCCTCGGGGAGGGGTGTCGGTTTGGGGTTGGGCGACATCGTCGGATGCACTCCCTGCTTGGCTGGTCGTGGTGTGACCGGGTGGAGCGGATGGATCGGCCGTCAAACGGGGCGGGTCGCGGCCCCCACACCTCTGCGGGAGGATTGTGCTGGTGGGGGCCGCCCGCCCCGGCGTCCTCCGCCGCCGACCGTCACCGGCGGCGGAGGAGCCGGAAGCCGTTCGGCGTCAGCCGCCGTATTCGCCCACGTTCACGTCGTCGAAGGGGCTCTTGCCGTCGAGCGAGAACACCATCACGCCGCCGCCCATCTGGGTGTAGTGCTGCAGGTTCTTGAAGGCGCCCACCGCGCCGAGGCCGGCGGTCGGGTCCTGCAGATCGAACACCAGGCCAACGCCCGGCCAGCCGCCCACGCCGTACATGATGGCGACGTACTGGGTGCCGTTGTGCTCGTAGGTCATGGGATAGCCGATGACCCCGGACGGCAGCTTGAACTTCCACAGGAGCTCGCCCGTGTCGCTGTGGCGGGCCTTGATGAAGCCGTCGAGCGTGCCGTAGAAGACGAGGTCGCCGGCGGTCGCCATGGTGCCGCCCCACACCGCGAAGCGCTCCATCTTCTCCCACTTGAACGCGCCGGTGATGGCGTCGTAGGCCTTGATCTGGCCCAGCCCCTCGTACCCCTGGCGGTCGCCCTTGGGACCGGGGTACATGTTCAAGGTCGCGCCGACGAAGAACTGGCCGGCCCGGTAGGGCAGCATGAACGGCTCCCAGTCCATGCAGATGTGGTTGATCCCCATGAAGAAGAGCCGGCGATCGGGATCGTAGGAGTCGTGACCCTGGTTGTGGTAGCCCATGGCCGAGGGGCAGATGTCACGCGCGGTGTGGTCCATGCGCGTGGCGTACTCGGGGTCGCGCACCGGCAGGCCGGTCTTGAGATCGACGTGGGTGAAGACGTTCACCGTGTCGTCGATCTTGTCGGCCGACACCAGGTCGCCGGACTCGCGGTCCAGGGTGTAGACGATGCCGTTGCGGTCCGGATGCGTCAGCAGCTTGCGCATCTTGCCGGACTTGTCTTTCTGCTCGCTCAGCATCATCACGTTGACGCCGGCGTAGTCCCACTCGTCGTGCGGCGTCTTCTGGTAACCGAACTTGGCCATGCCGGTGTCGGCGTCGCGGCCGAAGATGGTCATCGTCCACTTGTTGTCGCCGGGCCGCATGGTCTCGTTCCACGGCGCCGGGTTGCCGGTGCCGTAGTAGATCATGTCGGTTCCGGGATCGTAGGCGTACCAGCCCCAGTTGGTGCCGCCGCCGATCTTCCAGGCCTCGCCCTCCCAGGTCTCCAGGCCGAGCCCCTTCTGGCCGTAGTGCGGGTTGGTGGCGTTGAAATCGGCGCCGATCAGCATGGATTCGTCGGAGCCGGTGGCGAAGGCCCGCCACACCAGGTCGCCGGTCTTGACGTCATAGGCGGTGACGTAGCCGCGCACCCCGAGCTCGGCGCCCGACGACCCGACGATCACCAGGTCCTTCACCACGTAGGGGGCGATGGTGAGCGTCGAGCCGACGGCGATGTCGGAATTCTCGAGCTTCCAGTACTCCTCGCCGGTCTCGGCGTTGAGGGCCACCACGTGGCCGTCGAGCTGGGTCTTGAGGACGAGCGGCGGAACCGTGCCGTTGCCCGGCCAGTAGGCGAGGCCGCGGTTGACAACATCGCAGCACGCCACCGAGCGCGCCACCGGGTTCTGCTTGGGCTTGTGGTGCCACAGGATGCGGCTGGGATCGTCCAGGTCCAGGGCGAAGGTGGAGTTGGGGAAGGCGCCGTGGACGTACATCTTGCCGTCGACCACCAGCGGCGCACCCTCGTGGCCGTGCAGGACGCCGGTCGAGAACGACCACGCGGCCTTCAGGTTCTTGACGTTCTCCGCGTTGATCTGCTCCAGCTTGCTGAAGTTGTCGGAGTCGTAGTTCTTCCCCGGCATGACCCAGTTGCGCTCGTCCTTCGACAACTCGACCAGCTTGTCGTTGGCGAACGACGGCGCCGCGGAGCCGAGCTGCCCGGCGGCGGCGAGCGCCACCGTCAGCGTCACGGCGGGCAGCGACCTCACGAAGCGATTCATGGACGTGACCTCCCTCTTCTTTCTTGGGCAAGGGTGATGGGCACCCCGTTTTCCGGCCGCCGCGTGTGGCGGCCGGACCGGCGTGTGGGCCGCCACCCCGCGCACGGCGTCGGCGATCCCCCGGCGGCTCCCCGCCAGCCATTGCAGTGTTCCACCCCGCGCCGCAGCTGTCTTGAGCAGGTCTGGCAAATCCGACCGGGAAGCTTTGGCAATAACGCGGCCACCCCATGGCAGGGCCCGGCCGGCGCTTGCGCCGCCCCCTTGGCCCGGCACATGCTCGGCGGTGCCGCCCCGTCCCCGCCCGCACCCGCCGCCGAACCTCAGGCAGAAGGAGAGCGCCCGTGCCCACGCCGCCCCACCTGTCCGCCCGCCTCGCCCTGGCGGCCGCCCTGTCGCTCGGGGTAGCGGCGTGCGACGACGCGGCCACCCGCGACGATGCGGCCGTCGCACCGGTCGACACCGCCGCCCCGGCCGGCACGGCCACGCTGGCCGGCAAGCGCTGGCTCGACCCGGTCGACCGGACGGCGCCGGAGCGCTGGCTGGCCAGCCGGATGGCCGGCACCGACGTGGCCGAGGGCGATCCCGCCGTGGTCCGCCTGGCGGCGCTGCTGGCGCGCGCCGACCAGGCGTTCGACGAAACCCCGCGGATGATCGCCAACCGCGCCATGCAGTTGCAGGAGATGCTGGCCGACCGCGGCATCGACGAGAGCGCCGACAGCCTGATCGAGGGGCTGTTGACCGCCGCGCAGGACAGCGCCGGACACGGATTCGGCGAGGCCGGCCAGCACTACGTCACCCTGCGCGACACCGGCGCCGGGCGCGCCGAGGCGCTGGCGGCGCTGCGCGCAGCCGGGCTGCCCCGCCGCTGAGCCTCCCCGGCCCCGGCGAGCGCCGGACGGACGCCGCCGGCACGCCGCGCGGTTCGGCCCAAAGTGCAATTGTCGCGGCAACATACATTCAGCCACAGTGACCCATTCCTGCGGTTCACCGGCGCGGTCACGCGCCGGCCGGACGCATCGGGAAGGCAAGGCCAGCGATCCCGGCCGCCGGGTTCCGCCCGCCCGCTCCGGCACCGGCGCGGCGCCGTGTGGCGGCGGGCGATCGCCTGGCGGGGGAGGCTGGATGAATGGCAGAGGTCGGCGTCACCGACGGGCCGGACGTGCGCTACACGGCGATGCGAGACGCCCGGTCGGAATCCGACACGTCCGGCACCGATACGTCCGGCACCGGCACGTCCGGGGCCGGACAGCCGCTGCGGCTGCGGGTGGTGCGGCGGATGTGGCACCAGCGTTCGGTGCGCGCCCAGATCCTGGCGACCTTCGTCTTCATCAACGTGGTCGCATGCGTCGTCGCGTCGGCGCTGGTGGTCTACAACGCACGGCGGGCGACGCTGGTGGAGATCGGCGCCTCGATCGAGGTGGCGGAGCGGTACGTCCGATCCGCCATCACGCGCCTGGAGGCGGCCAGCCCCGACGGCGCCCACCTCGACCGCGTCCTTTCGGAGATCGGCAACCAGCGCCACGTCCGCTTCGTCGTCACCACGCCGGAGGGGCGGCAGGCCCGGATGCGCGAACCGGCGACGGCGGACGGCCCGGGCGCCGCTGACGGTGCAACCGCTGACGCCGGCATCGCTGACGCCGGCGCCACTGACGGCGGCGCTCCGGACTGGTTCGCCGCGCTGGTCGGCGTCGGCGTCGACGGCCTGGCGCGCAGCGTCCCGGTGCTGGCCAACGGGCGGCGCATCGCCACCGTCACCATCGTCGGCGAGGCCGGCGACGAGATCGCCGAGGTGTGGGAGGACATGTCCGGCCTGGCCCTGGTGGCGCTCGCCGTCAATCTGGTGGTGATCGCCGTGCTCCACGTCGCGCTCGGCCGCCTGCTCCACCCGTTGCGCGGCCTGGCCACGGGCTTCCACGAGCTGGAGCAGGGCCATTTCCGCCACCGCCTGCCGGCGCCGCGGACCCGCGAGCTGGCCCACCTCGTCGACCGCTTCAACGCGCTGGCCGGCTCGCTGGCCGCGGCCCGCGCCGACAACGCCCGCCTCAGCCGGCGCCTCGTCGCGGTGCAGGACGACGAGCGGCGCCAGCTCGCCGCCGAACTGCACGACGAGCTGGGGCCCTGCCTGTTCGGGCTGAAGGCCAACGTGGCGTCGCTGTCCCGGCTGGCCGAGCGGCTGCCGGACGACGTCGGCGGCCCCCTGCGCGAACGGGCCGACACCCTGATGGACATCGGCGAGCGCATCCAGACCGCCAACCGGCGCCTGTTGAAGGCGGTGCGGCCGATGGCGCTGGGCCACGTCCCGCTGGCCGAGGCGGTGGCCGGCCTGGTGGCCGAGTTCGAGCGGCACGCCCCCGCCTGCGCCTTCCGCCTGGAGGCCAGCCCGCTGGCCCGGGGGTACGGCGACAGCGTCGACCTCACCGTCTACCGCTGCGTCCAGGAGGGGCTGACCAACGCGGTCCGCCACGCCCGGGCCACCCGCATCACCGTCGCCATCGCCGAGCGGCCGGCCCCCGATGCGGGCGACCCGCTGGCCGCCACCACCCCCTCGATCCGCCTGGCCGTGGAGGACGACGGCCATGGACTGGCGCCGGGCACCCCGGCCGGCCTCGGCCTGACCGCCATGAACGAGCGCGTCACGGCGCTCGGCGGCACGGTCGCGGTGACGCCCCGCCCCGGCCGCGGCACCCGTCTCGCCGTCACCATTCCCCTGGAGGAGGGGGACCGCACCCCGCCACCGGCGGCCACCGAGGAACGACACCCATGATCCGCGTCCTGCTCATCGACGACCACCCCATGGTGCTTCAGGGATGCCGGCGCGTCCTGCAGGACGCCAACGTCCGGGAGGTGCTGGAGGCCAGCAGCGCGCCGGCCGGATACCGGCTCTACCGCCGCCACCGCCCGGACATGGCCATCGTCGACCTGGCGCTCCAGGGCAACGGCCTGGCCGGGCTGGCGCTGATCCACCGCATCCGCCTGCACGACAGCCGCACCCCCATCCTGGTGTTCAGCATGCACGGCGACGCCGTCATCGTCAGCCGCGCCCTGGAGGCCGGGGCCAGCGGCTACCTGCTCAAGGACACCGCCCCGGAGGATTTCCTGGAGGCGGTGCACGCGGTGCGCCGGGGCCGCCCCTATCTCAGCCACCAGCTCGCCGTTCAGGTCGCGATGCTGGGCAGCCGCGGCCGCGAGAGCACGCTGGGCACGGTCACCCCGCGCGAACTGCAGACCCTCGCCCTGATCGCCGACGGCAAGTCCTACGGCCAGATCGCCGACGAGCTGGGCGTGAGCTACAAGACGGTGGCCAACACCTGCTCCCAGCTGAAGGTCAAGCTCGGCGCCCACAACCTGCCCGAGCTGATCCGCATGTCGATCGAGTTCCTGTCCTCGTCGCCCAACCAGGCCCGGACCCCGGCGTTCGCCACCCGTGGCATGGGCTACGGCGTGGCGGGATTGGCCGGCGCCACCAGATAGGTGACGCCGCGTCCGTAGGTCGCCAGGCGGGCGGCCAGCGCCGCGTCCGCCGCGGCGTAGGGCGCGAACCCGGAGCGCCGCCAGTAGGCGAGCGCCCCGGCCGTGGCGGTCAGCGCCAGCCACGCCACACCGCACCGCCCGGCCAGCGCGCGCGCCTCGACGAGGGCGCCGCCCCCCAGCCCCAGGCCGCGGGCGGCCGGCAGCAGCGCCACGTCGTGAAGGTAGAGGCAGTCGGCGTCGTCCGGCAGCGCCCCCAGCAGCGAGTCGAGCGTCGGCGGGCGGCCGAGGCGGCCCGGGTGGGCCAGGCCGTAGCCCAGCACCGCGCCGTCGGCGGCCACGGCCATGCGGCAGCCCGCCGGGAACAGGCGCAACCGTTCCGCGAAGACCTCCGGCCGCTCGGGATAGTCCGTGTGGACCGCATCGGCCACGGCCAGCGCCGCCGGCAGGTCGGATAAGGCCATTGCGCGCCATCGCGTGTTCATGCTCTCTCCCTGTGCCCGCGCCGTCCCCCGCCGAACGGTATCTCCCCGGCCAATCCCTGGGGGCTTCCTGGGAATCCTCCGGCGCGTTATCGTTTCATGACACCCGCACCCGGAGGACACCGATGACCGACACCACCGTGGCCAAGCTGCTGCCGACGGTCCGCACCATCGCGCACGAGGCCGGTCAGGTCATCCTGCGCTTCTACAACGACGGTGCGACGGTGACCACCAAAGGCGACGGCAGCCCGGTCACCAACGCCGATCACGCGGCCGAGGCGGTGATCCTGCCGGCCCTGCACCACCTCACCCCGGACATCCCCGTGGTGGCCGAGGAGGAGGTTGCGGCCGGCCGGGTTCCCGACGTCTCCGGCGGGCGGTTCTGGCTGGTCGATCCGCTGGACGGGACGAAGGAGTTCATCAACCGCAACGGCGAGTTCACCGTCAACATCGCCCTGATCGACCACGGCCGCCCGGTGCTCGGCGTGGTCTACGCGCCGGCCGTGGGCGACCTCTACGCCGCCGCCGGGCCGGGCACCGCGGTGCTCTGGGTCGAAGGCCGGGGGGAGCACGCCATCACCGTGCGGCGCCACCCGCCGGAGGGGCTGACGGTGGTCGCCAGCCGCTCCCACGGCGATGCCGGCGAGACCGACAGCTTCCTCGCCGGCTTCTCGGTCAAGCAGCGCATCTCCTGCGGCTCGTCGCTGAAGTTCTGCGCGGTGGCCTGCGGCAAGGCCGACCTCTACCCGCGCTTCGGCCCGACCTGCGAATGGGACACCGCCGCCGGCCACGCCGTCCTGCTGGCGGCCGGCGGCCGGGTGTGCGTCGGCGACGGGACCGCGCCGCTGGGCTACGGCAAGCGCGCCGACTTCCTCAACCCCTCCTTCGTCGCCTACGCCTGGCAGTGACCACCCTCCCCGCCACCCTGGCCGAGGCGGCGCGCGCCGTCCTCGAAACGGCGGCGGCCGACGGCAAGGTCGCCCTGACCCACGCCTGTGCCGCGGCGTGGCGCGACGGGCGGATCGCCGAGGTCGGCCGGGCCACCCTGCCCGACCGGCCGGCGCGCCCCGACCGGCCGGAGCTGCGCCTGCCGCGCGACATGCCCAAGCGCGGCCGCGGCGGCAGCGAGGCCAACCGGATTGCCCTGCTGCACGCCCTGGCCCACATCGAGCTGAACGCCATCGACCTCGCCTGGGACCTGGTCGCCCGCTTCCCCGACGCGGCCATGCCGCGCGCCTTCCTCGACGACTGGGTCGGCGTGGCCGACGACGAGGCGCGCCACTTCACCATGCTGGAGCGCCGGCTGACCGCGCTGGGCTCCGGCTACGGGGCGCTGCCCGCCCATGACGGGCTGTGGCAGGCGGCCCAGGTCACCGCCCACGACATCGCCGCGCGGTTGGCCGTGGTGCCCATGGTGCTGGAGGCTCGCGGCATCGACGTGACCCCCGACACGGTGGCCCGGCTGGAGGCGTTCGGCGACGCCGAGAGCGCCGCCCTGCTGCGGGCGATCTGCGACGACGAGATCGTCCACGTCGCCGCCGGCCGGCGCTGGTTCCAGGTGCTGTGCGAGCGCCGCGGCCTGGAGCCGGTGGCGGCCTGGCAGGACCTGGTGGCGCGGCACTTCCGCGGCGCCCTGAAACGGCCCTTCAACGTCGAGGGCCGCCGCGCCGCCGGCTTCGGGCCGGAGTTCTACGAGCCGGTGGCCGAGGGCTGACCGGCGCCGGCGGCCTCAGCCGCGCGGCGGTGTGAAGGCGGCCCGGGCGTCGGCGACCGCGGCGCGGATGGCGCAGCCCTCGGCGTGGTCGTTGACCAGCCCCATGGCCTGCATGAAGGCGTAGGCGGTGGTCGGACCGACGAAGCGCCAGCCGAGCTTCTTCAGATCCTTCGACAGCGCCACCGATTCGGGCGAGGTGGAGACCGTCTGCGGTGGCGCCGCGGCGGCGGGATCGGCCTCGTAGCGCCACAGGAATGCGGCGAGCGACCCGTCGCGCTCCACCAGCTCCACGGCGCACCGCGCGTTGTGGATCACCGCCTCGATCTTGCCGCGGTGACGGACGATCCCGGCGTCGCCCAGCAGGCGGGCCACGTCGGACTCGCCGAACGCGGCGACCTTGACGACGTCGAAGCCCTGGAAGGCGGCGCGGAAGGCCTCCCGCTTGGCCAGGATGGTCCGCCAGCTCAAGCCGGACTGGAAGGCCTCCAGGCTCAGCTTCTCGAACAGGCGGCGGTCGTCGGCGACCGGAAAGCCCCACTCGGTGTCGTGGTAGGGCAGGAACTCCGGAACGGTGCCGCACCAGCGGCATCTCGGCTGGCCATCCGGCCCGGTGATGGTCGCACTCATCGCCTCTCCTCTTCCTCCGCCCCCGCTTCCGCCGCCCCCGCTTCCGCCGCCCCCGCTTCCGCCGGCGGACCGGACCGCGGGTGGATGCTGGCGGGGGCGAACCCGGCGATTGTGGCGGTCGCCGGCCCTCCCGTCACGAGGGATCCGCGGCGCCTCGCCACCGCGAGCACCAGCCGCGGATCGTCCCGGTCGAGCAGCGTGCGCTGCCCCGCCATCAGCATGGGTTCTCCCGTCGCGCCCCGCCCCGCCCGAAATCCGGCGCCCCCAGCCTGGCGCGGCGCCGGGGCGGCCGCTATCCTCCGCGCCCGACGGGCGGCCCGCCGGCGGGCCGCCCCTGGCCGAAGGGGGAGCGGGCATGAACGTTGCGCGGGGTCTGTGGCGGCTGGCCGTGGTGGCCGCGCTGGCGTGGGTCGTGGTTGCGGGCACGCGGCACTGGACCGCGCTGCGCGAGGACCTCGCCATCGTCCAGTCGCGGCTGGAGGCGCACTGGCAGCGCGACGACACCGCGCCGGTCCTGGAGACACCGCTGGGCCGCTTCACGCCCAGCGGCGAGCTGGCGGAGTTCCTCGCCAGCGTGCGCGGCCTGGGCCGGGCGGAGGCGGAGCGGCGCCTCGCCCTGCGCCACGACGCGGCGCTGGCGCGGCTGCGCGACACCCTGATCGTGGTGTTCGGCCCGCCTCTGGCGCTGGTCGCGCTGGGGCTGGCCGCGGGCTGGGTGTCGCGCGGCTTCCGGGCCTGACCCGGCCCGCCGCGCACCGCTCCCCCGGTCAGTTCGTCTCGGTCAGGGCGACGCACACGCTGTCGCGGCCCTTCAGGCTGCCGCAGCCGTCGGTGCGCTGGCTGACGAAGCGGAACTGCACCCGTTCCGGATCGACGCCGGCCGGCAGGAAAGCCTGGGCGACCTCGGCGCGGAAGGCCGGCGACACGCTGCGGGGCTTGGCAGGCGGGACCACCGCCGCCACCGCGACCGCCGCCCCCGGCTTGCGCTGTGCCGCCGCGGCCGTCGGCCCGGCCGCCACCGCGGCCACCAGTTGGACCGCGGGGGCCTGAACCGCCGGGGCCTGAGCCACCGGAACCGCCGCGACCGTCGGCTTGCCGGCCACCGCCACCTGGAACGCGCCGTCGCGGGGAGCGGGCGGCGGCACGATCGCGGTCCGGGCCACCACGGCCGCCGGGGCGACGGCCGGCGTCGGCGCCGCCGCGGGGGCGACCTCCGCGACCACCACCGGAGCGGCCACGGGAACCGCGGACGCCACCTCGATGGCGTCGGCGATGGGGGCGCCGGTGGGCTGCGCGCCGCGCACCGCCGGGCTCAGCGCCGCGACGTATTTGCGCGTCTCCTGGGGCAGGGTGCGCTTGCCGGCGAGGTGGCTGGCGTAGCAGCCGGGCCCGCAATTGTAGGCGGCGAGGAAGCCGGGGGCGCCGAACAGGTCGTACATCTCGCGGATGTAGGCGGTGCCGGCCAGCACGTTGTCGCGCGGGTCCTTCGGGTCGGGGCCGAGGTCGTAGGCCTTGCGCATGAGGTCGTAGGTGCCCGGCATCACCTGCATCAGGCCGATCGCCCCGGCCGGGCTGGTGATGACCCGCTCGCCGACCCAATGGCGGCCGCTGCTCTCGCGGATCATCACGGCGCGGATCCACGGCTCCGGAACGTCGAAGCGGGCCGACGCCTCGCGGATGTGCGGCACCCAGGGGGCCAGCCGGTCGTTGGGGTCAATGGGCGCGGCCGCGATCCGTTCCGGGGCCGGCGCGTCGGACGCGCACCCCGCCAGGGCCAGACCAATGAACGCCAGGGCCCCGAGCGCGGTGCGCGCCGATGCCCGTCGGTGGGCCTTGGCGGCCCGGTTCTGCCGAAGTTCCACGTGTCGGGTCCCGTACTGGCCATGCACAATCGATGGGATTACCTCGTCTTGTTGGTTAAGATCCGATCGAAAGTCAAGCGAATCGGGCACCATGCGACCATATTTCCGTCACAGTGTTGCCACGATGACTTGGTTGGCCACGACATTTAACGGACATTCTCAGGAAACGGGGGCGCCGCCGGCGCGTTGAACGGGGCACGCCGGCGCGTTGAACGGGGCGCTCTGGGGGCTTGTCCGCGGTCAAGCCGGCGGTGGCCGAACGGGACTACACCGTCGCCATGACCGCCACCCACGCCGCCGCCGCCGGCCGCCCCGCCGGGCATCGCGTCTTCTTTCCCCTCGCCCTGCTGTACGGCGCCGCGGCCGTGCCGTACTGGACGGCGGGCCACCTGGGCCTCGTGGCGACGGGGTGGACACCGGCCGTCCACGCCCACGAGATGCTGTTCGGCTTCGCCCTGGCGGCGGTCGGCGGCTTCCTGCTGACCCGGCCGCGGCCGGCCGCGCTGGCGCTCGCGGTCGCCGCCTGGGCCGCCGGCCGCCTCGCCCTGCTGGCCGGCCTGGCACCGCCGCTGGCGGCGCCGCTGGCGCTGGCCTTCCCCCTCGTCCTGTTCGCGCTGGCCGGGTGGCCGTTCCTGCGCGCCGTCAAGAGCGGCCACAACGCGGTGTTCGGTCCCCTGATCGGCGCCTTCGCCCTGGCCGAGGCGGTCTATTGGTGGGCCGGCGACGGCGGCCGGGCCGGGGTGCTGCTGGCCCTCCATCTCTGCGGCCTGCTGCTGTTCGCCATGGGCGGCCGCATCATCCCGGCGGCGACGGCGGGGGCGCTGCGCCAGCGCGGCGGCCACCTGGTGCACCGCGTGCAGCCGCGCCTGGAGGCCGCCGGGCTGGCCGGCGGCGCGCTCGCCCTCGCCGCCACGGCGGTGACGGCGGTGACGGCGTCGAGCGGGTCGCCGGCGGGGACCGGCGGGCCGGCCTGGGACGCGGTCGGCGCGGCCGGCGCCGCGCTCACCGGGGGCGTCGCGCTGGCCCGCCTGGCGCGCTGGCGCACCGCCGCGGTGCGCCAGCGGCCGGAGCTGTGGAGCCTGCACCTCGGCTACGGCTGGCTGGGCCTGGGCTGGCTGGCGGCGGCGCTGGAGCGGGTGGCGCCCGGCAGCGGCGGCGCCGGGTGGCATGTCCTGGGGGTCGGCGCGCTCGGCACCCTGGTCGTGGCAATGGCCGTGCGGGCCACCCAGCAGCGGGAGGGGCACGCGACCGCGCTGCCCGCCGCCGCCGTCGCCGCGGTGATGGCGGTGGCCGTCGCCACCCTTGCGCGGGTCGCGGCGGACACCGGTGCGGCATGGTCGGTGGCGGCCCTGGCGGCGGCGGCCGTGACGTGGAGCCTCGCTCTGCTGTTGATCCTGGCGGTGGTGCGGCGGATGCTGGCGCGCCGCTGACTGACCACGGAGCGCGCCATGCACGCCACCACCGAGACCGGCCGCCACATCCACGAGGATCACGACCGCACCATCGCGATGATCAACCGCCTGGAACGCCACCTCGACACCGCGGAGGAGCGCGGCATCCCCTCCCTCGACGACCCGGCGGTGCACGCGCTGGTGAGCGATCTCGACGCCCATCTGGAGCGGGAGCTGGGCGCCCATTTCGACTTCGAGGAGCAGACCGTGTTTCCCCTCCTGGCCGAACGCGGCGCCCACGACCTGGTCCAGCACCTCGCCGCCGAGCACACGGCGATGCGGCCGATCGGCCGGCGGCTGCAACGCTACTGCGCACTGGCGCTCGCCGAAGGGTTCGACGCGGAAAGCTATGGTGCCTTCGTGCATTTCGCCGGCGAGATCGTGTCGCTCCTGGAACGCCACCTCCAGGTCGAGGAAACGGCGCTGCTGGGCGCCGTCGAAACGATGCTGGCCGATGACCCCGATCTCGACCGCACGCTGGCCCGCGCCCACCGCACCTGACCGGCAAATGCCATCGGACGTTGCGCCTATGCCATTCGCCTGCCGCCCCCTACGCGTCCGCCATCCGCGGACAGCCTTATTGACGACTCGCGCCCGGCATTTTATGTCACGGTGTGATCCGCGTTCTTCCCGCCGTGCAAAGCCCTTCCGGCGGCGGTCGGCCGGAGGAGGGGCACCGCCGCGACCGCTCCGGCCATCCCGGGGATTGAGGAAAGGACGAGCGCATGCCACACGCCCATCCGACGCAGGGCCGGTCGACGCGCAAGGGTCGGCGGTGCGGCGGTGCGCCGCCGACTCGCGGTGGCCAGGGTTGACCGGCGCGGCCCCCATGTGGACGGCGCTGAGCGACCTCGAAACCGACGCGCTGACGGAACTGGTGAACGTGTCGGTCAGCAAGGCGGCGGTGACCCTGAGCCGCATGATGGGCGGCGGGGTGTCGCTGACGGTGCCGCGGGTGAGCGTCATGCCCCGCGAGGACGCCGCCGCGGCGCTGCGAACGACCGAACCGGCGGACCGCCTGGTGGCGGTGGGCGAATCCTTCGACGGACCGTTCTCCGGATCGGCGGTGCTGGTCTTCCCGGTGTCCAACAGCCTGGAACTGGTCCGGGCGGTGCTGCCCCACCTCGCCGATCTCGACGAGATCATCGAGATGGAGCAGGAGGCGCTGAGCGAGATCGGCAACATCATCATCAACAGCTGCCTGTCGACCCTCGCCAACATGCTGGGGGAGCGGATCACCACGTCGCTGCCCCGGGTCATCTACGGCGGCGCCCGCGAGATCCTGAGCCGCCCCGACCCCGACGGGGCGGCCGGCGACGCGCCGGACGGGGCGGAGCACGCCGGTGCCGACGGTGCCGGTGGCGACGGCGACCGGGTCATGGTGTTCCACGTCGATTTCATCATGCGCGAGCGCGATCTGCGCGGCTTCATCGTCATCGTGATGAGCGTGTCCTCGATGCTGGCGCTGCGGGCCAGCGTGCGGCGCCTGCTGGACAGTTGCGGCGAGCCGTCGCCGACCGCCGCGGGATGACCGACCGCCCCTTCCTCCGCCGGTGGCCGCCCGACGGGTGCCTCCCACCACCACCGTTGGCCCATGGTTGACCGTTTCCACCACATCGCGACCTTCGACGACCTCGACCTCGGCATCATCGAGCTCGACGTGGACCAGCGCGTGCGCCGATGGAACCGCTGGATCGCGATGCAGTCGGGCATCACGGCGGAGGACGCCACCGGCCGCGGCCTGTTCGACCTGTTCCCGGACCTGGCCGACAGCCGGCTCGGCCTTGCCGTGGCCGACGCGCTGGCGGCGGGCATGTCCTCGGTGGTGTCCCACTACCTGAACCCGCGCCTGCTGCCGCTGGTCAACGACGCCTCCGGCGGGCGGCGGGCGGTGCACCAGTCGATCGTCGTCCGGCCGTTGACCGGTGGGGCCGGCGGTTGCCTGTTGCAGGTCAACGACATCTCGGCCGCGGTGCGGCGTGAGCAGCAGCTCCGCCAGGGGCGTGCGGCGCGCTACCGCGCCATCGTCGACACCGCCACCGACGCCATTGTCACCGTCGACGAGGCCGGTGTGATCCAGACCGCGAATCGCGCCGCGGCCGCCCTGTTCGCCTGCGGCGAGGGCGACCTGGTCGCCACCCCCGTGGCGAACCGGATCACCCCCTTCGTCGAGGGCCGCGCCTGCGTCGAGCGCGGCGACGGCAGCGCCGTGCACGTCGACATGTCGATCACCCGCTGGTCGGCGGACGGCCGCCGTTTCTCCACGGCGATCATGCGCGACGTCACCGCGCGCATGGAGATGGAGCGCACGATCATCACGGCGAAGGAGGACGCCGTGGCCGCCCGCATCGCGGCGGAGCAGGCCAACCGCGCCAAGTCGAAGTTCCTGGCGGCGGCCACCCACGACCTGCGCCAGCCCGTCCAGTCGCTCATGCTGTTCGCCTCGGCGCTCGGCGCCCGGGCGGCCGATGAACGCTCCCGGACGCTGATCGGTCACATGGATCACGCGCTGGACGCGCTGAAAGGCCTGTTGGACAGCCTGCTCGACATTTCGAAGCTCGACGCCGGCATCGTCTCGGCCAAGATCGAAGCGGTGCCTCTCGCCCAGGTTCTGGAATCGGTCGAGCACGGGTTCGGCCCCGTGGCCGCCGAGAAGGGATTGGGCTGGTCGGTGGAGGACGCCGGGGACCTGCGGGTGCTGAGCGACGCCGCGCTGCTCGGCCGCATGGTCCGCAACCTGGTCGAGAACGCCATCCGCTACACCGAACGGGGCGACGTGCGGGTGTCCGCGACCGTCGACGCCGAGGCCGGGCGGGTGCGCATCGCCGTCACCGACACCGGAATCGGCATCCCGCCAGAGAGCCAGGAGGAGATCTTCACCGAGTTCCACCAGCTCGCCAATCCCGAGCGCGACCAGAAGATGGGCCTCGGCCTCGGCCTCGCCATCGTGCGCCGGCTCTCGCTGCTCCTCGACCACCCCGTGGAGGTCCGCTCGACGCCCGGCGGCGGTTCCACCTTCGCGCTCACCGTGCCGCTGCTGGGCGCCGCCGTGGAACCCGCCGCCGCCGCCACGCCGGCGCACGCCGCCGCGGGACGCACCATCGTGGTGATCGAGGACAACGCGGTGGTGCTGATGGGGCTGCAGGGCATCCTCGAGCAGTGGGGATACCGCGTGCTGGCGGCGGAATCCTGCGACGAGGCGCTGCTGGCGCTGGCCGCGGCCGGCGCCGCGCCGGACGTCATCGTCGCCGACTACAGGCTGCGCCACCAGCGGACCGGCACCGAGGCGATCCGCGCCGTCCGCGCCCGCTACGGCCAGGCCATTCCCGGCCTGATGCTGACCGGCGAGAACAGCCCCGACTGCCTGCAGGACGGCCGCACCGAAGGCTTCGCCATCCTGCACAAGCCGATCGAGCCGGAGCAGCTCCGCCGCGCCCTCGGCGCCGCGCTGGGTCCGGCGGCCGCCGGCTGAGCGTCGCCGCCGCCACGCCCCGGCGCGCGGTAGACCCTCACGCCGGCCCCGTGCCGCCCGTGGGGTCCGCGCCCCGCTCGCGCAGGGCAACCACCACCCGCGCCTCGATCTCCGCCAGTTCGGCGACGCTGGCGTCCAGGGCGCGGCGCTGTTCCTCCAGTTCATCCAGGCGGTGGCGCACCCGGCCGAGCAGAAGCGTGAGCTGCGCCACGTTGCCGTGTTCCGCGGTGTAGAGGTCGAGATACTCCTTGATCTCCGCCAGGGAGAAGCCCAGCCGCTTGCCGCGCAGGATCAGCGTCAGCCGGGCCCGGTCGCGCCTGGTGTAGACCCGGTTGTTGCCGACGCGGCGCGGCGCCAGCAACCCCTTGGCCTCGTAGAACCGCAGGGCGCGCGGGGTGAGGCCCAGCAGGGCGGCGAGCTGGTTGACGGTGTAGAGCTCCTCCATCGCGCACCCCCCGCGGTTCGTCCCCGGCCGACCCGGCGCCGCCGGCCGCCCCGCCCCCATGCCGCCGCGCCATTGACGTTAACGTCAACCGCCGGCGCTGTCAGCACCGTCGCACCGCGCCGGGGAGCGACGGGCGAGGGGTGCCGCGGCGCCGGCGGACGGTGGGGTCAGGTGGCGAATTCCAGCACCATCGCGGCGAAGTGGCAGGCGGCGCCGCCGAGCACGCAGAGGTGCCAGATCGCGTTGTAGTAGGGCAGCCACGCCTGGTGGTGGATCCACGCCCCGGCGGTGTAGACGGCCCCCTCGGCGCACACCAGGGCGAAGGCGGCCGCGGAGAGCGACTCCCGGAGGTCGCCGATCACCGCCAGCGCCGCCCAGCCGATCAGCAGATAGAGCACCAGCCCCGTGCGCTCGAACCGGCGCGGCCAGACCAGCTTGAGCGCGGCCCCCAGCAGCGCCGCCGCCCACACCGCCAGACACAGCGCCAGCCCGTCCGAGGCGCTGTCGAGCCGGTTCAGGGACAGAGGCGTGTAGCACCCGGCGATGGCGATGTAGATCATCGCGTGGTCGACGCGGCGGAACTGCTCCTTCCACCAGCCGGGCGCGGTCAGGTTGTAGAGGGCGGACGAGGTCAGCACCCCGGTCATGCCGGCGCAGTAGATGGCCAGCGACACCAGCTCCAGCGCCGTCGTCCGCCCCGCGGCAAGGGTCAGCAGCCAGGCGGCGGCGGCGATCGCGGCGGGCACGCCCACCACGTGGACCACCGCGTCCGCCGCGCGTTCGCGCCCGCTGTAGGCCGGGAACTCGTAGGGGGCGCTGGTCATGGCCGGGGCATCCCCCGGCGGGGTCCGGTGCCGCGTCGTTCCTCCCTGCTCATCGCGTCTTCCCCCACGGTGGCCGGCGCCAAGGGCGCCTTCACCGGGATCAACGCGGGGAGGCCGGGGGTGCTCCCCGACTCAGGAAGGTTAAAACCTCAGTAGGCGTAGTCGCGGAACACCGGGTCGACGCTGCCGCCCCAGGCGCCGGCGTAGCGCTCCAGAAGCTCGTCGGCCGGCGACTGGCCGGAGTCGGCGATGCCCAGCAGCGTGTCCAGATAGTGGGCCTCGTCGTCGCCCCAGTTGTCGTTGCGCCGGCGGCGCACCAGCCCCTGGCGGGCGATCTCCAGCACCTCCACCGCCAGCTCGCGCACCGTGCCGCCGCGGAACGGGGTGCGCAGCCCGTGGCGCGGCACCGCGGCGCGCAGCTCCGCCCGCTCCGCCGCGCTCCACCCCTTCACGACGTCCCACGCCGCGTCGAGCGCCTGGTCGTCGTAGAGCAGCCCCGTCCACAACGCCGGGAGGGCGCACAGCCGGCGCCAGGGGCCGCCGTCGGCGCCGCGCATCTCCAGGTACTTCTTCAGCCGGACCTCGGGGAAGACGGTGGTGAGGTGATCGGCCCAGTCGGTGATCCGCGGCGCCTCGCCCGGCAGCGCGGGCAGCCGCCCCTCCAGGAAATCGCGGAACGACTGGCCCGACGCGTCGATGTAGGCGCCGTCCCGGTAGACGAAGTACATGGGCACGTCGAGCACGTAGTCGACGTAGCGCTCGAAGCCGAAGCCGTCCTCGAAGACGAACGGCAGGTCGCCGGTGCGGTCGGGGTCGGTGTCGGTCCAGATGTGGCTGCGGTAGGACTGGAAGCCGTTGGGGCGGCCCTCGCCGAAGGGCGAATTGGCGAACAGCGCGGTCGCCACGGGCTGCAGCGCCAGCGACACCCGGAACTTCTTCACCATGTCGGCCTCGGAGCCGAAGTCCAGGTTGACCTGGACCGTGCAGGTGCGGGTCATCATGTCGACGCCGAGCCCGCCGCGCTTGGGCATGTAGTCGCCCATGATCCGGTAGCGCCCCTTGGGCATCCAGGGGATGTCCTCGCGCCGCCATTTCGGCTGGAAGCCGAGGCCGACCATGCCGATGCCCATCTCCGCCCCGACCTCCTTCACCTGGCGCAGGTGGCGGTGCACCTCCGCGCAGGTCTGGTGCAGGGTGACCAGCGGCGCGCCGGACAGCTCCACCTGGCCGCCCGGCTCCAGGGTGATGTTGGCACCGTCCTGGGTCAGGGCGATGATGCTCCCGTCCTCGCGGACCGGCTGCCAGCCGAAGCGCTGCATGCGCGTCAGCAGCTCGCCGATGCCGTCCGGCCCCTCATAGGGCAGCGGCCGCAGGTCGGACAGGCGGTAGGCGAACTTCTCGTGCTCGGTGCCGATGCGCCAGTCCTCGACGGGCTTGCTCCCGGACTCGAGGTAGGTGGCCAGTTGGCGGCGATCGGTGATCGGTTCGCCCTGGGTGATGGGAGGAGCGGACATGGATGCGGGCCCTAGCGAGGGGTGGAGGTGTCCGGCGGGTCGGCCGACCGGAAGGGCGGACGGCCGTCGGCGCCGCCCGCGGCCCAGTCCCCGACCAGGGACTGCCAGCACGCCAGCGCGGCGAACGCCGCCGTGTCGGCGCGCAGGATGCGGGGCCCGAGGCCGACCGGAACAACAAATGGAAGATTGCGGATGGCGTCAAGCTCCCGCGTGTCGAACCCTCCCTCCGGCCCGACCAGGAAAGCGGCCGGACGCCCGGCGTGCGCTTGCACCGCCGGCACCACGGGCATGGCAGCCCCGCTCTCGGCGCAGAAGAACAGCACCCGCTCCGCCGGCCAATCGGCCAGCGCGCGGTCCAGTGGCACCGGCTCCGCCAGCTCGGGAACGGTCAGCCGCTCGCACTGCTCCGCCGCCTCCACGGCGTTGGCGCGCAGGCGGTCCATGTTGACCCGATGGGGATCGGTGCGCCGGGTGAACACCGGCCACAGGCGCGACACCCCCAGCTCGCTGGCCTTCTCCGCCACCGTGTCGATGCGCCCGCGCTTCAGCGGCGCGAACAGCAGCCACAGGTCCGCCGCCCCTTCCTGGGGCCGCAGACAGGCCCCCACCGTCAGCGAGCACCAGCCCTTGCCGAAGCCGTCGACGCTGGCGCTCCACTCGCCGTCGCGGCCGTTGAACACGGCGATGGTGTCGCCGCGGTCCAGGCGCATGACGTGGCGCAGGTAGTGGGCGCGCTCGTGGTCGAGGCCGACGGCCTGGCCGGCGACCAGCGGCTCGTCGACGTAGAGGCGGATCTTCGGGCGGTCGGGGCGCGTGCGGTCGGACATGAATTCCCTTCGGCATCCGCTGGGGACGGTTCCGGGGCCGACTATAGCGGCAAACACGCGGCGCCCGCGAGACGTCCGGGGCCCGCTTGCCCGAAGCCGCGGCCGGCGGCTATCGTGCGCCCGCCTTGCCGACCATGGGAGCCCGGCCGTCATGACCCCGCCACCGCACCCGAGCCTGGACACCGGATTCACCGACATCCGCAGCGGCGGCTGGATCGACCGGCACGCGCCCGCCGCGGCGCGCCCCTACCTGCGCCTGGCCCGCCTCGACCGGCCGATCGGCACCTGGCTGCTGCTGTTCCCCTGCTGGTGGAGCGCGGCCCTGGCCGCGCCGGGGCTGCCCGACGGGCGCCTCGTCGCGCTGTTCGCCGTGGGCGCGGTGGTGATGCGGGGGGCCGGCTGCACGGTCAACGACATCCTCGACCGCGACATCGACGGCCGGGTGGAGCGCACCCGCGGCCGGCCGATCCCCAGCGGCCAGGTCAGCGTGCGCCGCGCCCTGGCCTTCCTGGCCCTTCAACTGCTGGCCGGGCTGGCGGTGCTGGTGCAGTTCAACGCGACCACCGTGGCGCTGGGCGCCCTCTCGCTGGTGCTGGTGTTCACCTACCCGCTGATGAAGCGCATCACCTGGTGGCCCCAGGCGTTCCTGGGGCTGGCGTTCAACTGGGGGGCGCTGGTCGGGTGGACCGCCGTGCGCGGCGAGCTGGACTGGCCCGCCCTGGCGCTCTATGCCGCCGGCATCGCCTGGACGCTCGGCTACGACACCATCTACGCCCACCAGGACAAGGAGGACGACGCCCGCATCGGCGTCAAGTCCACCGCGTTGCGGCTGGGCGGTGCCAGCAAGATCTGGGTCTACGGCTTCTACACCCTGACCATCGCCGGGATGATCCTGGCCGCGCGGCTGGCGGGCCTGGGCGCCTGGGCCCAGCCGCTGCTGGCGCTCGCCGGCCTGCACCTGGCGTGGCAGGTGGCCACGTGGAATCCCGACGACCAGAACGACTGCCTCGCCACCTTCCGCTCCAACCGCTGGTTCGGCTGGATCGTGCTGGCCGCCTTCGTGGTCGGCCGGACCGTCTGACCCGGCGCCGCAGCCGCGGCGGGCGGCCGGGTGTCAGTGTTCGGAACTGGCGACCTGGGGCGACTCGACGCGGTGCGCCGGTTTGCGCCCGGGAAGCGCCGCGGCGACCACGGCCACCCGGTCCGCCGCCATCCGCTCCGCCACCCGCGGGGCGGGAGCCGGCTTGGCGGTCGGGACCACCGTTGCCACCATTACCGGCGATGAGGTCGCCATGGCGACCACCGGCGATGAGGTCGCCGTTGCCACCGCCGGCGACGGGGTCGCCGTTGCCACCACCGGCGACGGGGTCGCCGTGGCGACCGCGGCCTTGGCCGGCGACGGCTTGACGGGCGGCCGCACGGCGTCGCGCGGAGCGGCGTCCGGCGCCGTCAGCGCAGCCGTCTGGAACAGCGGCTTGCGCGACGGCGGAGTCGGCAGGGCGGCCAGGGCGGGACCGCGATCGGCGCGGGCCCCCCGCCCCGAGGGGGCGACGGCGTATTCCAGCTTCGGCCCGGTCGCCGGCGCCACCCCGTCGGGCAGGATGAAGCCGTAGGTCGGATAGGTCCGCAGCCCCCAGCTGGCGCTGGGATCGTGCCACACCCGCACCCGTGACCAGTCGCCGCGCGCGGAGACGTCCATCACCCGCATGTGCCGGCGGATGCCCTCGCCCTCGAGCCAGGTGTGGTCGACCTCGATGGTGCGGTGGTCGACGACCCGGCTGACCAGCGAGACATGGCCGCGGTTGAGAGGGCCGCTGCGCTTGAACACCAGAACGGCCCCGACGGCGGGGTCGTCGTCCCGGCCGTAGTGGCCTTCGGCGCGGCTCCACCACAGCCACGCGTCGCCACGAATCGTGAAATCCGAGAGAGCGCGGACGGTGCGGACACATTCATTCGCCTGGGCACTCGGCGTCGCCATGGGGCTCAAGGCGAGAAACGCGGCAAGCGAAAGACGGATTCCGATACCGTTTGTCCGCATGACCCCCCCAAGATGACGTTCAAGACCTCTACTTGCTGGTTAACACGGCATCTGCCGTCTGTCCACCGCGTTTGAATTCTGTAACATGACGCGGCTGTGGATAAGCCGTCCGGCCAATCCTCGCCCCCTCCGAACAGGACACCCCCCCGCGATGAGTTCCCCCGCCGTTTTCGTCCGCGACAACACCGTGGTGGCCGTTCCATCGCTGATTCCGGACCTCCGCCTCCACCTCGCCACCGAGGTCACGCCGTTGTGGGAGGCGACGGAGGCGTCGCTGCAGCGCGACAACCTGCCGCCCCCCTATTGGGCCTTCGCCTGGCCCGGCGGCCAGGCGGTCGCGCGTTACGTTCTCGACACACCGTCGGTGGTGCGGGGCCGCCGCGTGGTGGACTTCGCCGCGGGCAGCGGCGTGATCGCGATCGCCGCCATGCGGTCCGGGGCGGCCCACGCCCTGGCCCTGGAGATCGACGCCTTCGCGGTGGCCGCCATCGGCCTCAACGCCGCCCTGAACGGCGTGGCTGTGGCCGCCGCCGGCGACGACGTGGTGGGCCGGCCCCTGCCGGGCGTCGACGTCGTGTTCGCCGGCGACGTCTGCTACGAGAAGCCGATGACGACCCGGGTGGTGCCCTGGCTGCGCGGCCTCGCCGCCGCCGGGATCACCGTGATCCTCGGCGACCCCGGGCGCACCTACCGCCCCGACGACGGGCTGGAACGGGTGGCCCGCTACGACGTCCCCACCTCCCTGGAGCTGGAGGACCGCACGGTGCGGACCACGGACGTGTGGCGCGTGCTGGCGCGCTAGGCGGTCCCGCCGGCGCCACTCCGCGCTTGACGAACGGGGCGCGCGGTCGTTGCCTAGCGCCGGCGCCGCCGCTGGCGGCGCCCGCCCCGCCCTGCCCCGCCTTCCAGCCCGGACCCGCCCGCCATGCCCTACGCTTCCCTGCGCGACTTCCTCGACCGGCTGGAATCCAGCGGGCGCCTGGTGGTGGTGCGCGAGCCGGTCTCGACGGTGCTGGAGATGACCGAGATCCAGACCCGCCTGCTGGCCGAAGGCGGCCCGGCGGTGCTGTTCGAGACCGTCGTGAAGGCCGACGGCACGCGGTCCGAGATGCCGGTGCTGGTGAACCTGTTCGGCACGGTCGAGCGCGTCGCCTGGGGCATGGACCGGGAGCCGCACGAGCTGCGCGCGGTCGGCGAGACCCTGGCCTTCCTCAAGCAACCGGAACCGCCGGGGGGCCTGCGCGAGGCGCTCGGGATGATCCCTCTGGCCCGCACGGTGATGGCGATGAAGCCGAGAACCGTCGGCTCCGCGCCCTGCCAGGAGGTGGTCCTGAAGGGCGACGAGGTGGACCTCGGCCGGCTGCCGGTGCAGAGCTGCTGGCCCGGCGAGCCGGCGCCCCTGATCACCTGGCCGCTGGTGGTGACGCGGGGGCCGACCGGCAAGCGCGAGGACGACTTCAACCTCGGCATCTACCGCATGCAGGTGCTGGGGCGGAACCGCACGATCATGCGTTGGCTCAAGCACCGCGGCGGGGCCCAGCACCACCGCCGCTGGGCGGCGGCGGGCAAGCCGGAGCCGCTGCCCTGCGCCGTCGTCCTGGGGGCCGACCCCGGCACCATCCTGGCCGCCGTGACGCCGGTTCCCGACACCCTGTCGGAGTACCAGTTCGCCGGCCTGCTGCGCGGCCGCAAGGTCGATCTGGTGGACTGCAAGACGGTGCCGCTCAAGGTTCCGGCCCACGCCGAGATCGTGCTGGAGGGCCATGTCAGCCTGGACGAGACCGCCGACGAGGGGCCCTACGGCGATCACACCGGCTACTACAACGCGGTGGAGCGGTTCCCGGTGTTCACCGTCACCTGCATGACCATGCGGCACCGGCCCATCTACCTCTCCACCTTCACCGGCCGCCCGCCCGACGAGCCCTCGGTGCTGGGCGAGGCGCTGAACGAGGTGTTCATCCCGTTGCTGACCCAGCAGTTCCCCGAGATCGTCGACTTCTGGCTGCCGCCGGAGGGCTGCTCCTACCGGATCGCCGTGGTGTCCATGCGCAAGGCCTATCCCGGGCACGCCAAGCGGGTGATGATGGGCGTGTGGTCGTTCCTGCGGCAGTTCATGTACACCAAGTGGATCATCGTGGTGGACGACGACATCGACGCCCGCGACTGGAAGGACGTGATGTGGGCGGTGTCCACCCGCATGGACCCGGCCCGCGACATCACCGTCATCGAAGGCACGCCGATCGACTATCTCGACTTCGCCAGCCCCGAATCGGGGCTGGGCGGCAAGGTCGGACTCGACGCCACCAACAAATGGCCGCCCGAGACCAAGCGCGAGTGGGGCGAGAAGATCCGCATGAGCGACGACGTCGTCGACACGGTCACCCGCAAATGGGCGGCCTACGGCTTGCCCGGCAGCGGCCGCCCGATCTGGAAGTGACCCGTCAGCCGCCGGTCGGGCGCACCAGGTCGCGCGAGGCCCGCAGCGAGATGTCGAACAGCCGCCCCTGCATGGCGAACCAGGCGCCCACCGCCTCGCCCAGCGCCTCGCCCTGCAGCGCCCCCACCTCGGTCGCCGTGGTGCAGCGGCTGAGCCGTTCGGCCACCGCGCCGCTGGCGTTGGCGGTGCGGTTGACATAGGCGATCCAGGCCGCCCCGGCCTCGCTGGCGGCCCGGGCGGCGACGTTCGGCGCGGTGCTGAGCGCCAGCATCCGCCCGCGCGCCGGCGCCGCGACCCGATCGAGGGTTCCCGCGGTCTTGAGCGCCGCGTCGGCGGCGGCCCGCATGCCGGCGCGCGCGGCCTGTCCGGCGCCCTGCACCCCGCGTTCGGCCACCTCCGCGCCCGCCCGGACGCCCTCGGTGACGGCCTCGTCGCCGGCCTTCAGGGCCTCGACCAGGGCGGTCTGCTCGTCGGCCCCCAACGCCTCGCCGACGGCGGACGGCAAACCCTTCCAGTGCTCGCGCAGGTGCCGCTGGCGCAGGTCGCGCAGCTCCACGACCTTGTCGGCGAAGGCCTCGCCCTCCTTGGGCAGCGCCGCCAGATCGCGCAGCATGCCGGCCACCGCCCGGTTCGCGTCGGTGGCGGCCGCCACGTAGGGCTTGGTGGCGTCGTGCCGGCCCAGCACCGGCAGGAGATGGCGTTCCTCCAGCGCGGTCTGGCGCTCCAACGCGGCGGTGAGGTCGGCCAGCAGCCGCTCCCGGGTCCTCACGGCGCCGGTGTCGGCCAGGGCGGCCAGCAGCGCGTCGGCCTTGGCCGGGAGACTCTGCAGAAGCTGTGTCACGGTCATCGGACGGGCTCCTTCGCGTGGTGGTGCCGCGCCGCCCGACAACGCCCTTTTCGCAGCGCAGCATGCCCGGTCAACCGGAGGTCCGGCGATCGGTTCCCGGCGGGGTCCGCCGATCGGTTCCCGGCGGGGGCCGCGTTGTGCACCCGCACCGCCATCCCCACAATGGGGGACGCCCCCCAACCGGAGACCCCGCCATGCCGCACCGCCCGGTCGACCGCCTCGCCGCCGTTCCGCTGGACTTCCGCCATCACACGGCGGTCGGCGAGCACCTCGACGAGCCGATCCGCGCCAATCTCTCGGCCATCGAGACCGCCGGAGACACGCTGTTCGCCGGCAGCGACGAGGGCGCGCGGCTGGAGCGCCTGCTGCGCCGCGCCGGCGACGAGGCCGGCTATGGCGACCACCGCTCCTACCCGCTGTCTGATTTCTTCGACCTGCCCGAGGGTCCGTCCGGGGAGGCCGACGTCGAGGGTCTGGCCCTGGACGACGGCTGGCTGTGGATCGCCGGCTCCCACAGCCTGGCCCGCAAGAAGCCGAAGCCGGACGAGCACGACAACGCGGCCTGCCTGGAACGCCTGACCGAGGTGAAGCGCGACGCCAACCGCTTCCTGCTCGGCCGCATCCCCCTCGTCGCGGCGACCGACGCCCCCGGCCGGTTCGATCCGGTGCGCCGCGAGGGGGCGCGCACCGCCGCGTGCCTGAAGATGGGGTCCAAGCGCAACGCCCTGGCCAAGCGGCTCAAGAACGATGAGCACATCGGCCGCTTCCTCGACGTGCCCGCGAAGGAGAACGGCTTCGACGTGGAGGGGCTGGCGGCGCGTGGCGACCGCGTGTTCCTGGGGCTGCGCGGGCCGGTGCTGCGCGGCTGGGCCTGCGTGCTGGAGCTGCGGGTGGAGGAGCACAAGACGGGGCGGCTGCGACTCGCCCCCGTCGGTCGCGACGGCGCCTGCTACGCCAAGCATTTCCTCGACCTCGACGGGCTGGGCGTGCGCGAGCTGACCTTCGACGGCGACGACCTGCTGATCCTCGCCGGACCGACCATGGACCTGGACGGTCCGATCATCCTCTACCGCTGGTGCGGTGCCCTCGACGCCACCGAGCAGACGGTCGTGCCGCGCGACCGCCTGACGCGCGCCATCGACCTTCCCCACGGCACCGGGTTCGACCACGCCGAGGGGATCGCCGCCATCGCCACCCCGCAGGGGCACCGCCTCCTCGTCGTCTACGACAATCCCGGGCCGGCGCGCCGGCACCCCGACGGCCGGGGAGTCGACGCCGATCTCTTCGCCCTGGGGTCCGCGGTGGAGCCGGCGGGCTGATCGTTGCTCAAAGCATGACAATATGTGGATGGAACGGCCGTTTATCGTGGACCGGGAAACCGCTTCAATCGCGGCAACGAAAGGCCCGCCCCGTGGCGGGTCGTCACCCACCCCCAGGGAGAGTTCCATGATCGACGACCGCACCGCCCCCTACGCCGCCCTGCTGCTCCGCGTCGCCCTCGGCGCCATGGTGCTGGCGCACGGCCTGATGAAGGTGTTCGTGTTCACCGTGCCGGGCACCGTCCAGTACTTCGAGTCCATCGGCTATCCCGGCGTCTTCGCCTACCTGGTCATTCTCGCCGAGGTCGGCGGCGGCGTGCTGCTGCTGCTCGGCGTCTTCTCCCGCGCCGTCGCGCTGGCCCTGATCCCGACGCTGATCGGCGCGACCCTCCAGCACGCCGCCAACGGCTGGGTGTTCTCGGCGCCCGGCGGTGGCTGGGAGTTCCCCGCCTTCTGGACCGTGGCGCTGGTGGTGCAGTCCCTGCTGGGCGACGGCGCATACGCCCTGCGGCTGCCGCTGCCCGGCCGGCCCGCCCGTTCCGCCGCGTAACGCGGTGGCCGGGTTGCCGAAATCGAGGTTCTCGGCAAGGGCAGCGCGCGGGTAGGCTTCGGCCGTCCCGCGCGCTGCGGGTCGTTCGTCCTTCCCGGCAACGCGCACGGACCCCCGATGACGGTGACCCCGCCAAAGCCTCCCGTATGGTTCCTCGTCGCCGCCACGGCGACCGGGCCGCTGGCCCTTAACATCTTCGTTCCCTCCATGCCCGGCCTGCCGGCGGCGTTCGACACGGTGCCGGCGACGGTGCAGCTCACCCTTTCCCTGTTCCTGATCGGGGTGGCCGTCGGACAGCTCGTCTACGGTCCGCTGTCGGACCGCTTCGGGCGGCGGCCGACCTTGCTCGCCGGGCTCGTCCTCTACACCCTGGCCAACCTCGCCTGCGCCTTCGCCCCCTCGATCGGCTTCCTCATCGTCGGGCGGGTGGCCCAGGCGCTGGGCGGCTGCGCCGGCATGGTCATCGTGCGCGCCATCGTCCGGGACGCCTGGTCACGGGAGGAGGGCATGCGGGTTCTGGCCCTGGTGATCGCCGGCATGGCCGTGGCGCCCATGGTGGGTCCGGCGATCGGCGGCATCCTCGACGACTGGCTGGGCTGGCGGGCCAGCTTCGTGCTGCTGGTGGGCTTCGGCGCCCTGATCGCCGTGGTCGGCCTGCGCCGCCTGGGCGAGACCAACCACGCGCCGGCCGCGCTTCCCGGCCCGGCGGCCCTGTGGGCGGCCTACGCCTCGCTGGCCCGCCGCCCGGTCTTCCTGGGCTACGCGCTGACCACCGCCTTCGCCACGGCGACCTTCTTCTGCTTCCTCGCCGGCGCGCCCTTCGTGATGGTCGAGCGGCTGGGCCGCACCCCCAGCGAGTACGGGATGTACTTCGTCCTGCTGTCGGGCGGGTACATGGCCGGCAACCTGGCCGTCTCCCGGCTGTCCGGGCGGATCGCCGGCGACGCCCTGGTGACGGCCGGCCTCACCTGCTCGCTGCTGGGGCCGCTGGCCTTCCTGGGCGTGCTGCTGGCCGACGCGCTCAGCCCGCTGACCCTGTTCCTGCCCTCCATCATCATGTGCTTCGGCAACGGCCTGTCCCTGCCCCCGGCGATGACCGCGGCGATCGGCGTGGACGCGCGCCTGGCCGGCACCGCGTCGGGGCTGCTGGGCTTCATGCAGATGGGCGCCGGGGCCGTCGCCTCCACCCTGATCGGCGCGGTCCAGGCCAGCGAGCCCATGGTGATGACGGTGGGCATGCTGCTGGCCGCGCTGCTCGCCTTCGCGTCCCTGGCGCTGGCGCGCTGGAAGGCGCCCGCCGCCGCCGCCGCCGGGGCGGAGTGACCGCCGCGCGGTTTCCCGCCGCATTGGCCCCTTGTGCTCTTCAGGACCGGGGCCCCATTTGCTAGACAGGCCGCAGACCTGACGGAGACGCCCATGCCTTCCCCGACCACCAGCCAGCCCGACGTCCTGAACCTGCTGGAGGATCTCATCCGCAAGGCCCAGGCGGCGGGGGCCGACGCGGCCGACGCGGTGCTGTTCGATTCCGCCTCCCTGTCGCTCAGCCAGCGCCTGGGAAAGCCCGAACGGCTGGAGCGTTCGGAATCGGGCGACCTCGGCCTGCGGGTCTTCGTCGGCCGGCAACAGGCCATCGTCTCCTCCACCGACCGCAGCGCCCGCGCCCTGGAGGAGCTGGTGGAACGCGCCGTGGCGATGGCCCGGGTGGTGCCGGAGGACCCCTATTGCGGCCTCGCCGACCCGGCGCTGCTGGCCACCGCCTGGCCCGACCTCGACGTGTGCGACCCGGCGGAACCCGCAGCCGACGAGATGATCGAGCACGCCCGGATCGCCGAGGAGGCGGCCATGGCGGTCGCCGGCGTCACCAACTCCGAGGGCGCCGACGCCGGCTGGAGCCGCTCCACCGTGGCCATCGCCGCGTCCAACGGCTTCGCCGGCACCTACGGGGTGTCGCGCCGCTCGCTCGCCGTGTCGGTGCTGGCCGGCACCGGCACCGGGATGGAGCGCGACTACGAGTACGATTCCAAGGTCTACGGCAGCGACCTGCGCGGCGCCGCGGCGATCGGCCAGGAGGCCGGCGAGCGCGCGGTGCGCCGCCTCAACCCGCGCAAGGTCAAGAGCCAGCGGGCCCCGGTGGTGCTCGACCCGCGGGTGTCGCGCAGCCTGCTGGGCCATCTCACCGGGGCGATCGGCGGCCCGGCGGTGGCGCGCGGCACCAGTTTCCTCAAGGACCGCATGGGCCAGGTGATCTTCGCCGAGGGCGTGACGGTGATCGACGATCCCCACGTCCGCCGCGGCCTGCGCTCGCGCCCCTTCGACGCCGAGGGGGTGGCGACGACCCGGCGCACGGTGATCGACGGCGGCCGGCTGACCACCTGGCTGCTCGACCTGCGTTCGGCCCGCCAGCTCGGGCTGGAGACCACCGGCAACGCCTCGCGCGGGACGTCGGGCCCGCCCAGCCCGTCGCCCGCCAACTTCTACATGATGCCGGGACGGCGCAGCCGCGACGCGCTGCTGGCGGAGATCCCCAGCGGCCTCTACGTGACGGAGATGATGGGCTCCGGCGTCAACGCGGTGACCGGCGACTACAGCCGCGGCGCCAGCGGCTTCTGGATCGAGGACGGGCGGATCGCCTACCCCGTCAGCGAGCTCACCATCGCCGGCAACCTCAAGGAGATGTTCTTGAACCTGGAGCCGGCCGACGATCTGGAGCACCGCTACGGCATGGACGCGCCGACCGTGCGGATCGACGGGCTGACGGTGGCGGGCACCTGACGCCGCACCGCCGGCGGCTCACGCCCCGCTGGGATCGCCGGCGGGATCGCCGGCGGGGCCGCCGGTGCGGCGCGCCGCGGCGGTGCCCCCGGGCATCGGCACGATGAGGCGGCGGCGGACCGGCTGCGCCTTGCGGGCCACGCCGGCGAAGATCTGCTTGGACGATTCGATCATCGTCACCCCGGCGAAGGCCTTGAACCAGCGCGTCCCCACCTCCTCCCACGCCGGGGCGGAGCGCAGCAGCACCCGCGACTTCACGGGCGGGATGAAGAGGGCGTGAGCGGTGCGCTCCGGCACGAACATGGTGTCGCGCAGCACCTGCTTGAGCTGCGACGGGGAGTACGGGAAGCCGTGGCCGAACGGCGTCCAGTCGGCGCGGGCCCACAGGCCGCGCCGGTTCGGGACGACGCTGAGCAGCCGCCCGCCGCCGGCCAGCACGCGCCAGATCTCCCGCATCATCGGGCGGAGCTGCTCGGTCCCCTCCAGGCCGTGGACCAGCAGCACCCGGTCCACCGACATGTCCGGCAGCGGCAGCTCGGCCTCGTCCGCCAGGGCGACCTGGCCCGGCCCCTCGCGCGGCCAGAACGTCACGCCCTGGGTGGCCGGCATCAGGGCCAGCACGCGGTCGGCGTCGTCGCGAAAGGGCCGGAGATAGGGCGTGGTGTAGCCGATCCCCAGCACGATCTGGCCGCGCACGTCCGGCCACAGCTCGCGCAGGCGACGGCGGATCATGCGCCGCGCCACCTGCCCCAGGCTGGACTCGTAGAACTCCCGCAGATCGACAATATCGGTGTACATGGTGGCCAGAGACTAGCACAAACCGACCAGGGAGGGGCAGAACCCCATGGAAATCCATCTGATCCCGGCGTTCGCCGACAACTACATCCACCTGCTGCGCGATCCCGCCGGCGGCGATGTCGGCGTGGTCGATCCGGGCGAGGCGGAGCCGGTGGTGGCCGAGCTGGAGCGCCGCGGCTGGCGCCTCACCCACATCTTCAACACCCACCACCACGCCGACCACACCGGCGGCAACCAGGCGCTGAAGCTGCGCTACGGGTGCCCGGTGATCGGCGCGCGCGCCGACGCCCACCGGATCGCCGACCTGGACGTCGGCCTGGGCGACGGCGACTCGGTGGCCTTCGGCGGGGAGAGCGGCACCGTGTTCGAGGTGCCGGGCCACACCGTCGGCCACATCGCCTTCCACTTCCCGCAAAGCCGGGCGCTGTTCTGCGGCGACACCCTGTTCTCGCTGGGCTGCGGCCGGCTCTTCGAGGGCACGGCGGCCCAGATGTGGACCGCGCTGTGCCGGCTGCGCGCCCTGCCCGGCGACACCCGGGTCTATTGCGGGCACGAATACACCCAGTCCAACGCCCGCTTCGCGGTGACCGTCGACCCGGACAACGCCAGCCTGCGCGCCCGCGTCGCCGAGGTGGCGGCGCAGCGCCAGCGCGGACAGCCGACCATCCCCACCACCCTGGACCTGGAGGGGCGGACCAACCCGTTCCTGCGCGCCGACGTCCCGGCGGTGCAGGCGGCGCTGGGCATGACCGGGGCAGCACCGGCGGAGGTGTTCGCCGAGATCCGGCGGCGCAAGGACCGCGCGTAGGGCCCGGCCACCGACGCGCCGCCCGGCGCCGCCCGGCGCCGCCGTTCAGGTCGACGCGGCGGACGACGGCGGCGGCGCCCCGCCGGGATCGCCATCGCCCAGCATCGCGCCGACATGGGCGGCCAGCTCGTCCGGCCGGAACGGCTTCTTCAGCAGGTCGATTCCGTCCGCGTCGTGCGGCTGTTCGGCGTAGCCGGTGATCATCAGCACGGGAAGCCCCGGGCGCAGGCGGCGGACCTCGCGCGCCACGACCGCCCCGTTCATGCCCGGCATGGCGTAGTCGGTCACCAGCGCGTCGACCGCCTCGCCCCGGCCCAGCCAGTCGAGCGCGCCGGCGCCGTCGCTCTGCGCGACCACGCGGTACCCCATCGACTCCAGCAGCGCGGCGATCCCGCCGCGCACGAGATCGTCGTCGTCCACCAGCAGCACGACCCGGCGGTCGCCGTCGGCGGCGAGCGGCGGCGGCGGCGGCGGCCGCTCCTCCGGTGCGGTGGCGCGGGGGAGATAGAGGCTCACCGTCGTTCCGCGCCCGGGCGCACTGGCGACGTGCACCCCGCCGCCGGACTGGGCGGCCATGCCGTGCACCATGGACAGGCCGAGACCCGACCCCTTGCCGATGGGCTTGGTGGTGAAGAACGGCTCGAACACGCGGGCAAGCGTCGCCGCGTCCATGCCGCTGCCGGTGTCGTCGACGCGCACGACGACGTAGTCGCCGGGCTTGAGGTCGGCCGGCCGGCCGGGCTGCCCGGCGCGGCGCACCGGCTCGTCGGCGATGCGCAGCGTCAGTTCGCCGCCGGACGGCATGGCGTCGCGGGCGTTGATCACCAGGTTGAGCACGGCCGCCTGGAGCTGCGCCTGATCGGCCATGGCCGGGCTCGTGCCCGGCGCGACGTCGATGCGGATCGCCATCAGCCCGCCGAGCGAGCGTTCGAGCAGGGGGCGCATGCCCTCGAACAGGGCGGCGAGGTCGGTCGGCTGCAGCACCAGCCTCTGGCGCCGGGCGAAGGCCAGCAGGGATTCCGTCAGGCGGGCGCCGCGACCGACCCCGTTCAGCGCGGCGTCGTAGAGCGCGCGCGTCGGCCCATCGGGCACGTGCGGCTCCAGCGCACCAAGGCAGCCGGCGATGCCTTGGAGCAGGTTGTTGAAGTCATGGGCGACGCCGCCGGTGAGCTGGCCCAGGCTCTCCATCTTCTGCGCATGGACCAGCTGGGCGGTGCGCTCCTCGACCCGCCGCTCCAGGTCGCTGTGGGCCAGCGCCCGGTCCAGCGCCTGGGCGGTCAGGTCGGCGAGCGCCCCAAGGAACGCCGCCTCGTCCTCGGTGAAGTCCCGGTCGCGGTCGAAGTCGAAACTGACGAAGCCGAGCACCGGCACCGCCCCGCCCTCGACCCGCAGCGGAAAGGCGGCGGTGCCATGGACGCCGCTGGCGCGGAGCCACTCCGCCAGCGCGGGGAAACGGGCGGCGAACGCGTCGCGCCGGCCGACGATCACCGGATCCAGCGTTGCCACGGCCACGCCGGCGGGGAAGGCCGGCGCGTTGGGAAGCCAACGCCAGTCCGCCATGTCGGCATCGCGGTGGCCGATGGCGGCGATCACCTCGAACCGCCGCCCGTCCTCCACCAGCAGGCCGAGCGCCCCGCGCGGTGCCCCCGACACCGCCGTGCCCGTGCGCACCGCGGCGTCGGCCACGGTGGCCGGCGTTCGTGCCCTCGACAGGGTCGCGGCCAGGCGCTGCAGCGCCTCGACGCGCTCGCGGGCCGCCGCCTGGGCGGCCTCGGCGCGCCTCCGCTCGGTGATGTCCGCGGCCATGCTGACGACGAGGCGCCGCCCTCCGGTGTCGGTCCCGACCGGGGCCGAGGAGAACTGCCAGACCCGCCGGCCGCCGTCGGCGGTGCGGATCTCGTACGTATCCTCCTCGGCCGGCCCCTCCAACCCGTACAGCCGGTCGATCCGCCGCCGGATGGCGTCGGCATCGGAGGCGTACGCCCGTTGGGTCCAGGCGGCGATGGTGGGAATGTCCTCCAGCCGGTAGCCCGTCAGCCGGGTCCAGCTCTCGCTGATCGCGAGCACCCGGCCGTCCTCGGCGTGGACGATCACCGGCACCGGCGCGTACTGGACGACGCGGCGGAAGCGGTCGGCGTTGGCGAGGCGGTCCCGGTCGACACGGTCGCGCACCGACCGTTCGCGGTCGAGCCAGGCGGCGTGGTGCAGGACCAGCACGGACAACACCAGGATGCCGGCGATGGTGATCAGCGCCGGCCGGAAATCCGCCCCGTAGAGCCCGAGGTGGACCCCCTGCATGGCCAGCACCGCGAACAGCATGGGCAGGCCGACGACCGCCGGCAGGAGCCACCGCGCCACCTGGGCTCCGGGGCCGCGCCCGGTGAGGCGCCGCACCCAGCCGGCCCGGGGATGCTGGGCCAGGACCCCGACGAACAAGGCCGCCAGCCCGGCCGCGGTGGGCAGGGCCAGCGGGGTGAAGAACAGCACGTCATACACCGCCCGGGTGTTGAAGAGGTACCCGAGCAGGGCGACGCCGACGAAGGCCAGCCCGCCCGTCGCCAGAGCGACCCGGGCCGTCGCGAACCGACGGGGCGCCAGCCGGTGCAGCGCCTGGGCGGTGGCCAGGATGACGAAGCCGATCGCCGTCGCCTGGGACATCCGGCCGGGGTGGGGATAGGCGGTGGGCTGGTCGGACAGCGCGGCCGGGAACAGCAGACGGTCGACCCCCAGATCGGCACCCGTCGCGTGCTGCACCAGCATCAGCGCGCCCAGCGCGAACACGGACGCCAGGCAGGCCACCGCCACGGCGGCGGCCGTTCCCGGCGCCCGACCGGCCAGCAGCGCCGCACCGCCCAGCGCCATGGCCACCGCGGTCCAGGGCTGCATCGCGACCATTCCCGGGACCAGCCCCAGGACGAGGTCGAGGTGCAGCGCCCATCCCGCCAGCGCCAGCACGGCCAGCAGCCCCGCCGCCAGGCCACAGGCCGCCGGGACGCGACGGCCGCGGCCGACCCGGTGCAACGCGCCGCCCCGCCTGGTTGCCATCCCTGCCCTCACCCCTGGGTGCCTCGAGGCCGCCCGTGCCGGAGCGGCGGACCGCCGACCGCTCAGGCGGGAAGGCCGGCGCGCAGTTCGGTCACGGGCGGCACCCGCGCCGCCAGGCGGCGCGAGCGCAGGCCGGCCCGGATGAAGACGATCCCGACCAGGATCGGCAGGAGCACGACGCCGGCGATGATCTGGCGCATGCCGCGGTCGCGGGCCGCGGTCACGAACAACTCGACCAGCGAGAGATCCTGGGCCAGCACGCCGGCGGCGGGCGCCTCGCTTCCCGTCGGCCGGGCGGCGTAGATGATGCCGCCGCGCCCGCCGCCGCTCTCGATCTCGACCACCCACAGCTCGACCTCCGCGCCCTCGCGCAGACACGCGGCCACGCTGTTGCCGGCGCTCATCGCGTGCAGGCGGGCCGTGCGGCCGGCATCGTCGCCGATCTCCACGGCGTCGAACACGGTGGCCCCGGCGATCTCACGCGGATTCTCGACCCGCTGGACACGGGCCACGCAGGACCACGTCCCAACCTCGACCCCGGTTTGCGGCACGCCGCCCGAAACCCCCTCACCCACGCCCGTCCTCCCTCTCGTTGCGGCCCCAGCCGCCTATCGTTGCGTCAACCTAACAAACCGAGCGCCGCACCCCGAAGGCAATTCCGACAGGCGGACGTCACGCCGCGATGACCGTGAAGCGGTCGACGTCGACCAGCCCGTGATCGGTGATCTTGAGATGGGGGATCACCGGCAGCGGCAGGAAGGCCAATTGCAGGAACGGCTCCGCCAGGGGGCAGCCCATGGCGTGGACCGCCTGGCGCAGGGAGCGCAGCTGCCGCTCCACCGTCTCGAACGGCTCCAGGCTCATCAGCCCGGCCAGCGGCAGGGCGATCTCGCCGACCACGCGGCCGTCGCACACCGCGACGAAGCCGCCCTGGAGTTCGATCAGGCGGTTGACCGCGATGGCCATTGCCGCGTCGTCGGCACCGACGACGCAGACATTGTGGCTGTCGTGGCCGACCGACGAGGCGATGGCGCCACGCCGGAAGCCGAAACCCCGCACGAACCCACGGCCGATGTTGCGGTTGCTGCCGTGGCGGGACAGCACGCAGACCTTCAGGATGTCGCGCTCGGGATCGGCCACGGCCTCGGCGCCGCGGCGCGGCACCTCCAGGGTCAGGTGCTCGGTGATGATCTTGCCCGGCAGGATGCCGATCACCGGGCGGGTGGCGCCGGCCGCGGGCACGGCGAAGGCGGCGGCGTCGACCGCGTCGAGACGGACCGAGTCGAGCCCCACCGGCTCGGCGACCGGCCGGCCGGCGAAGGTCGCCGCCCCCACCGGGCGGCCGTCCTTGATCACGCCCTGAACCGCGCAGTCCTCCAGATCGCCCAGCAGCACCAGATCGGCGCGCTGCCCCGGTGCCACCAGGCCGCGATCGGACAGGCCGAAGTGGCGGGCCGCCGCCCAGGTGGCGGCGCGGTAGACGTGGGCCACCGGGGCGCCGCAGCGGATGGCGGCGCGGATCAGGTGGTCCATGTGGCCCTCCTCGGCGATGTCGAGGGGGTTGCGGTCATCGGTGCAGAAGCCGAGGAAGGACGAGGTTTCCGGCCGGATCACCTCGGCCAGGGCGTGGACGTCCTTGGACACGGAACCGTCGCGGATCAGCACCTGCATGCCCTTGCGGAGCTTCTCCCAAGCCTCCTCGGCGCTGGTCGTCTCGTGGCAGTTGCGCACGCAGCAGGACAGATAGGCGTTGAGCTCGCGCCCCCGCACCAGGGGGGCGTGCCCGTCGATCGGCCGGTCCTGGAAGGCGGCGAGCTTGTCCAGCACCTCCGGCAGCTTGCGGAAGACACCGGGGAAGTTCATGAACTCGGCCAGCCCCAGCACCTTGGGATGGTCGCGCCAGCGCACCAGGTCGGCGGCGTCGAGGCGGGCGCCGGAGGTCTCCAGGTCGGTCGCCGGCACGCAGGACGAGAGCTGGACCCGCAGGTCGATGGCCAGCGCGCCGGCGCTGTCGAGGACATAGCGCAGTCCCGGCTCGCCCAGGACGTTGCAGATCTCGTGCGGGTCGCAGATCGCCGTGGTGGTGCCGCGGGGCAGCACGCAGCGATCGAACTCGGATGGGGTGACGCAGGTCGATTCGCAGTGGACATGGGTGTCGATGAAGCCCGGCACCACCGTCAGCCCGCGGCCGTCGATCTCCTCCACCCCGTCGTAGCGGTCGTAGGTGCCGACGATGCGGTCGCCGCAGATGGCGATGTCGCTGTCGGCGGTCTCGCCGGTGACGACGTTGAGGAACCGCGTGTTCTTGATGACCAGATCGGCCTTGGCCGAGCCCAGCGCCTGGTCGATGCGCCTCTCCAGTTCGTCCCGGCCGACCGCCATGCCGCCTCTCCCCGTGTTGGTCCCCGCCATGAAGGTGGCACCGGCAGCGGTGCGGATCAATCGCAGCACGGAAGGCGCACGGGGCCACCGCCCGGGCCGGCGTCGAACCGGCGGTGGGCGGCGGCCACGCCGAACAGCCTCCGGCGTCGCGCGCGACTCTCATGGGGTGGCGCGCGACACGCCGCCGTGGCGGAGGGCGTGCGAACAGAGGGGGATTGTCGTGGGAAATGGTGCCCAGGGACGGAGTCGAACCGCCGACACGGGGATTTTCAGTCCCCTGCTCTACCAACTGAGCTACCTGGGCTTGCCTGCGGCCGCGCCGGGCGGAACGCCCGCGGCCCGTCAAGGTCGCCGCTTATACACACTTCACCGGCCCGCCGCCAGCCCGTTATTGCCGCCTGCACGCCGTTTTTGCCGGTCGCGCGGCCGGGCCGGCTCGCCGAGGCCGGCCGCACACGCCGGGGCACGGATGATAAGGGAATTACCCTAACACAAACATACTGCATTTTGAAGGTGGAAATTGATGCGCGATACCCCCCTAATTGCCTCCATCGATTCGCCGCCGGCCGACAGATAATCCTGCCGGTCCGGTGCGCTTTTGGGTGTTATCGACGCGCCCGCCTCGTGTCCCGTCCACCGTATTCTTGGTGGCCATTGGGCGCGCTTCTTCGCGCCTGTCCGGGCGTCATTTCAAATCTGGGGCCAAGACGCAGGCTGCGCCGGCGTTTGTCTGGTCCCGGGAACGGCAACGTGCGCCCGAGATCTTGTGCCCGCCACGGCGGTGGGCGCAACGCTCCCGGTGCGCCTGACCAAGGAATCCATCCCGTGTCGCGAGCCCATATCTTCTCGTCCGAATCGGTCGGTGCCGGCCACCCCGACAAGATCGCCGACAACGTCTCCGACGCCGTCCTCGACGCCATCCTGGCCCAGGACCCGCGGGCCCGCGTCGCCTGCGAGACCCTGGTCAACACCGGCCTGTGCGTGCTCGCCGGCGAGATCACCACGACGGCCCAGGTCGACTATGGCCAGGTCGCCCGCGACACCATCTGCGACATCGGCTACGACGACCCCCGATTCGGCTTCGACGGCCGCAGCTGCGCGGTCATGGTGACGCTCGACAAGCAGTCCCCCGACATCGCCCAGGGGGTCGACGAGGGCGCCGGGCTGGACCTCGACCAGGGGGCCGGCGACCAGGGGCTGATGTTCGGCTACGCCTGCCGCGAGACGCCGGAGCTGATGCCGCTGCCGATCCAGCTCGCCCATCGCCTGACCGCCCGCCAGGCCGAGGCCCGCACGTCCGGTGCCCTGCCCTGGCTGCGCCCCGACGTCAAGTCGCAGGTCTCCGTACGCTACGTCGACGGCCGGCCCGCCGCCATCGACACCATCGTGCTGTCGACCCAGCACGACGAGGACGTGCCGTACGCGACCCTGAAGGAGGCGGTGATCGAGCAGATCATCAAGCCGGAGCTGCCGGCGGGCATCGACACCGCCGCCATCGACTACCTCGTCAACCCGACCGGCCGCTTCGTCATCGGCGGCCCGGTGGGCGACTGCGGCCTGACCGGGCGCAAGATCATCGTCGACACCTACGGCGGGATGGGCCGCCACGGCGGCGGCGCCTTCTCCGGCAAGGACCCGTCGAAGGTCGACCGCTCCGCCGCCTACGCCGCGCGCTACGTCGCCAAGAACGTGGTGGCGGCGGGCCTCGCCGAGGTCTGCGAGGTGCAGATCGCCTACGCCATCGGCGTGGCCCGGCCGGTGTCGGTCCACGTCAACACCTTCGGCACCGCGACCGCGCCGGAGGAGCGCATCGAGGAGGCGATCCGCCGCCACTTCGACCTGCGCCCCAAGGGCATCGTGCAGATGCTCGACCTGCTGCGCCCGGTGTACCGCGCCACCGCCTCCAACGGGCATTTCGGGCGCAGCGGCCCGGGCTTCACGTGGGAACGCACCGACCGGGCCGAGGCGCTGGCCGCCGAACTGGCGATGGCGACGGCGTGAGCCGGCCCAGCGCGATCCAAGGCAGCGAAACACGGGGGAACACCATGTCCGTCACCGACCTGACGCGGGACGACGCCGACGTCACCAACCCGGAACTGGTGCTGCGCGAGCAGCGGTATGGCGGCGATCCGCTGAGCGTGCGCGAGACCGACCAGTACCGCGCCGAGTACGTCATGAGCTTCGTCGAGAAGTGGGACGAGCTGATCGACTGGGAGGCCCGCGCCGAGGGCGAGGGGTCGTTCTTCATCGACCTGCTGACCGCCCGCGGCAAGACCGCGGTGCTCGACGTCGCCACCGGCACCGGCTTCCATTCGGTGCGCCTGCAGACCGCGGGCTTCGACGTCACCAGCGTCGACGGCAACGCCGCCATGCTGGCCAAGGCGTTCGAGAACGCCACGGCGCGCAACCTGATCCTGAAGACCGTGCACACCGACTGGCGCTGGCTGACGCAGTCCGTGCAGGGCACGTTCGACGCCATCATCTGCCTCGGCAACTCCTTCACACACCTGTTCGAGGAGCGGGACCGGCGCCGCGTGCTGACCGAGTTCTACGCCGCCCTGAAGCCCGACGGCATCCTGATCATCGACCAGCGCAACTACGACTCCATCCTCGACCACGGCTTCTCGACCAAGCACAAGTACTACTACTGCGGCGACCGCGTCAGCGCCCAGCCGGAGCATGTCGACGAGGGGCTCGCCCGCTTCCGCTACGATTTCCCCGACGGCTCCACCTACCAGCTCAACATGTTCCCGCTGCGCAAGAACTACATGCGCCAGCTGATCCTGGAGACGGGCTTCCAGCACGTCCACACCTACGGGGACTTCCAGGAGACCTATCAGGAGAATGAGCCCGACTTCTTTGTCCACGTCGCGGAGAAGGCCTACAATGTCTGACACCGCCACGATCTCCGGAGCGGCGCCGAAGACCGCGCGCGCCGCCATCGCCTCGAAAGCCGAGGTCTATTACGACAGCCGCGAGGCCGACCAGTTCTACTTCAACATCTGGGGCGGCGAGGACATCCACGTCGGCCTCTACGAGTCGGACGACGAGCCGATCAAGCCGGCGAGCCGCCGCACCGTGGCCCGCATGGTCGGCATGGTGCCGGAGCTGGGGCCGGAGTCGCGGGTGATCGACCTCGGCGCCGGCTACGGCGGGGCGGCGCGCTACCTGGCGGCGCGGCACGGCTGCCGCGTCACCTGCCTCAACATCAGCCGCACCCAGAACGAGACCAACCTGCGCCTCAGCGCCGAGCAGGGGCTGGGGGACCGGGTCGCGGTGCTCCACGGCAGCTACGAGGACGTGCCGGACGGCGGCGGCCTCTATGATCTGGCGTGGTCGCAGGACGCCGTCCTGCACAGCGCCGACCGCCGCCGCGTGCTGGCCGAGGCGTTCCGGGTGCTCAAGCCCGGCGGCCGTCTGGTGTTCACCGACCCCATGCAGTCCGACGCCTGCCCGCCCGGCGTGCTGCAGCCGGTCTACGACCGCATCCACCTGGACTCCCTGGGTTCCTTCGCCTGGTACCGGGCGACGGCGGCCGCTCTGGGGTTCGCCGAGGTGACGATCGAAGACCACTCGCCGCAGCTGCGCCGCCACTACGCGCGGGTCGGCGCCGAACTGCGCGGCCGCTACGACGCCATCGTCGCGGTGTCGAGCCGGCCCTTCGTCGACCGCATGCTGGTCGGCCTGGACAACTGGGTGAAGGCCGCCGACAGCGGCCATCTCGCCTGGGGCATCCTGCACTTCCGCAAACCTGCGAACCCCTAGGGTCCGCAGGTCGCGCCGGGCCGGACCTGTGGCCCGATCCGGTGATCCATGCTTCGGCGTCCGGCCCCCCTCGCGCGCGGCGTGACGGGGGGCCGCCGCTCAGGGCAGGTCCTTGAGCGCCCAGCCCGTGCACTCGCGCGCCGCATCCGCCTCGACCCGGCTGGCCCGGAAGGCACCCCAGGCGCACACCACCAGCGCGCTGCCGATGGCCATGGCGGCGGAGCTGTGCAGCTCCGGCCGGACGGCGGCGTCGGCGGCGGAGCCGACGAAGGCGAGGATCGCGGCGACCGAAGCCACCATGCCCGCGCCGAGATTGGCCAGCGACCGGCGCACGCGCCGCATTCCCTGGCGGGCGTGGACGCCGCGGCGCCGGGCGTGATGTCCGCCGGTCGCGGACCGGGTCACGTCGTCGAACATGGGGGCTCTCCACTCGTTGGCCGCGGCGACGCGGGCCTGTTGCTGAAGACAACCCTGTGGCGGCGCCGCGGTTCCGTGGCGGGCGACCCTGGTGTCGGAGGTACCGAATCGGGTGGGGTGGCGGTCCGCCGGGACGTCCGCCGCCTGGCCGATCCCGCCGTCCCGCGCCGGCTGTTCCTTGATGCGTCGCATGCGACCTGTTATCACTCGCAACTCGGTCCGGTGCCCCGCCCTTCCCCGGAAACGGGGCCCGCGACCCCGGGACGGCGGACTTCCGAGAGGGAACGAGCGATGCGAGCGCGAGACGACACGGCGGGCGGGCGGGGTGCGGACGTCCTTCCGGTGCTGGGGCGGGTGGCCGCCGCCCTGCTCGGCGGTTACGCCTTCACCTGGGGCTTCGCCGCGTTCGGCATCGCCGGGCTGACGGCCCTGGGGGCCGGCTTCCACGACGGCGAGGCGGCGGTCATGATGCTCGCCTTCCTGGTGTATCTCGGAACCTTCCTGTGGGCCTTCGCGGCGCCCCGGCTGGCGCTGGTGTGGGCGGTTCTCGCCGGGGGCGGGGCGGCCATGACCGCGGCCGCCTGGGCGCTTCAGTCGATCAGTCTGGCGTGAGGGGCAGAGCGATGTTCGGTAGCTTCCGTCATGCGATGGCCTGGGTGCACACCTGGTTCGGGCTCACGATCGGCTTCGTGCTGATGGTGTGCTTCTTCTTCGGGTCGCTGTCGGTGTTCGACCGCGAGATCGACCGTTGGGCGATCCCCGAGACCCGCTTCGCGGCGCAGCCCATGCCCTCGTTCGACACCGTGCTGACGCCGGTGTTCGAGCGGCTGAGGCCGCATCCCGACGACATGGAACGGACCGCCGGCCGGGTGATCGGCCCCCTGCCGCCCCCGGACACCATGCCGATGCAGTCGCTCTACGCGTACACCACCCACCGTGACCCGGTGCTGCGCATCGGCGGCGAGTTCGGCATCCCCAACAAGCCCAGGGACGCGTCCGACGACCACCTGCACGTGCACGGCTGGGCCACCATCGACCCGCGCACCGGCGACGTGCTGCCCGAGGGCCGGCTCAAGGTGGGCAGCGAGTTCTTCTTTCCCCTGCACTACAGCCTGCACCTGACGTGGATGAACCTCGGCTACTGGATCGTCGGGCTTGCCGCGCTGACCATGCTGGCGGCGCTGGTCACCGGCCTCGTCATGCACCGCAAGATCTTCCGCGAGTTCTTCACGTTCCGGCCGTGGAAGCAGACGCTGCGCGGCGCGCTCGACCTGCACAACCTCAGCGGGGTGGTGGCGCTGCCCTTCCACTTCTTCTTCGCCTTGACCGGGCTGATCATCTTCGCCGCGATCTACCTGCCGGTGTCGGACACCCTGCTGAAGCCCCTGCACGACCGGCACGAGGTGCTGGAGGCCGAACGCACCGGGCTGGCGCACGAGCCCGCCGGCATCGCCGCCCCGCTCGCCTCGGTGGACGCCATGGTGGCGGAGGCGAAGCGCCGCTGGGCCGCCCGCGACATGCCGGGCGAGGTCGGCTACCTGTTCATGGAGCACCTGGGCGACCGCAACGGCTACGTCAGCGTCTACCGCGCCGGCAACGACCAGGTGGCGCTGGTCGGCCAGGGCGTCCATTTCGAGGCGGCGACCGGCCGGGTGATCCGCGAGGACCCCGCCCCCAACGCGGTGGCGAGCGTGCAGGAGTTCCTGACCGGGCTGCATCTCCAGCACTTCCGCCACTGGCCGCTGCGCTGGCTGTACGTGGCGGGCGGGCTGCTGGGTTGCGCCTGCATCGCCACCGGCTTCGTCTTCTTCGTGGAGAAGCGCAAGCAACGGCACGCCCAGACCGCGGCGTGGGGCGCCCGGGTGGTCGAGTCGCTGGCCGTCACCGCGGTCACCGGCATGGTCATCGCCGCGGTGTCGATCCTCATCGTCAACCGCCTGCTGCCGACCGACTATCCGGACCACTGGACGGTGCGCTCGGACCTGCAGCGCGGTGCCTTCTGGTTCGCGTGGGCGCTGGCGGCGCTTCACGCCGTCCTGCGCACCGCGGCCACGCCGCCGGACCGGCTGACGCCGGCCTGGGCCGAGCAGTGCTGGGCCCTCGCCGCCCTTGCCGTGACGGCGGTGCTGCTGAACGGGGTCACCACCGGCGACCATCTGATCCGGACGCTCGTGGTGGACCCCTATTGGCCGGTCGCCGGCCTCGACCTCTGCCTGCTGGCGGCGGCGGCGGTCGCCGCGACGGTGGCGCTCCGGCTGGTCCGCGGCGACCGGCCGCGGGTGGCGGAGCAGCCGCGGGGGGCGGCGGCGAAGACCACGCCCGTGTACACGGGAGGGCTCGACGGCCTGCCAGCCGCAGCGGGAGCGGGCGATGATTGACGCGGGAGTGGCTCTTCTGGTGGCGGCGGCGGTGGCGGCCTGCGCCGGCCACGGCTGGCTGGCCCTGGCCATGGACGTCCATTGGTGCCAAGTGCTGGGCGGCGGCAACGGCCCGGCACCGGCAACGCGGCGGACGCTGCGCGGACTCGGCGCCGCCGGCCTCGCCCTATCGGGCGTCCTGTGCTTCCTCGCCGACCGCCCGTCCATGGCGCTGCTGGTCTGGATCATGTTCATGGCCGCGGCGGCGGCGCTCGTCGCCTTCACCCTGGCGTGGCGCCCCACCCTCCTGCGGCCGCTCTGGCCCGGGCGGTGATCGCCGCCCGACGGCAGACCGACGGGGGAAGGATGTGGACCCGTTCACCGTCGGCGGCACGGAAGGCAACTCGGAGGGGCGGCCGGGATGGTCGCCTCTGCAGGATGCGTGCGGTCGACTGGAACGCGTCGTGTGAGAGGGAACCACTGTTAAGGGTGTGGCGACTGGCCGGACGGATTGCGCCCCGGGTCACCGTCAGTGATGCCGGTCTCGCTCATTCCAACGCACAGCTGCGTAACCCACTGCAACGACGAGGGCCGGCATGATGATGTAGGCCAGAACCCACATGCTGTTCATTTCAGACCTCCCAACACCCGCCGCGCGAAGTAGTGCAGGACCGCGGCCGTTGCGAACCACACGGCGCTGCCGATACCCAGGACCAAGGGCGACACGGCCACCGTTCCCATACCATACAGGAAGGCCGCAGCGGGACCAATGACCCCGACCGCGATGCACGCCGTCGACGCACGATCCAGGGCGTTCGCCGTCAGCTTCGTCCGTTCATTCTCAACCATGCTCATGTGGCGGGGGTTCCGGCCCGGCGAAAGGGCGATATCGAGCCGTTCTACCGGATTGCCCACCGCCGCGCACCGCCACGAGGCACGCCGCACCAACCCGTGGAAAGAGTGGTGGGCCCGGCCGGATTCGAACCGACGACAACACCGTTATGAGCGGCGCGTTCTAACCGCTGAACTACAGGCCCACAGGGGAAGGGACTGTGCCGCGAAGACGGATGCGGCGCAAGGGGGTGCGCAACGGCATCCATGGCCGCCCGCGCACACGCGCCGGCCCCCGCGGCGATGGCCGCGCATGAAAAAGGCCCCGGTCCCGCTGCCGCGGGACCGGGGCCTTCCTACGGCCGATCCGATCCTCAGGTGTCGAGGAAGCTGCGCAGCTTGCGCGAGCGCGACGGGTGCTTGAGCTTGCGCAGGGCCTTCGCCTCGATCTGGCGGATGCGCTCGCGGGTCACGTTGAACTGCTGGCCGACCTCTTCGAGCGTGTGGTCGGTGTTCATGCCGATGCCGAAGCGCATGCGCAGCACCCGCTCCTCGCGCGGCGTCAGCGAGGCCAGCACCCGGGTCGTCGTCTCGCGCAGGTTCGCCTGGATGGCCGCGTCGAGCGGCAGCACCGCGTTCTTGTCCTCGATGAAGTCACCGAGGTGGCTGTCCTCCTCGTCGCCGATCGGCGTCTCCAGGCTGATCGGCTCCTTGGCGATCTTCAGGACCTTGCGGACCTTCTCCAGCGGCATCATCAGCCGCTCCGCCAGCTCCTCCGGGGTCGGCTCGCGGCCGATCTCGTGCAGCATCTGGCGGCTGGTGCGCACCAGCTTGTTGATCGTCTCGATCATGTGCACGGGGATGCGGATGGTCCGCGCCTGGTCGGCGATCGAGCGGGTGATCGCCTGCCGGATCCACCACGTGGCGTAGGTCGAGAACTTGTAGCCGCGCCGGTACTCGAACTTGTCCACCGCCTTCATCAGGCCGATGTTGCCCTCCTGGATCAGGTCCAGGAACTGCAGGCCGCGGTTCGTGTACTTCTTGGCGATGGAGATGACGAGGCGCAGGTTGGCCTCCACCATCTCCTTCTTGGCGCGGCTCGCCTCCTTCTCGCCCTTCTGGACCGTCGAGACGATGCGGCGGAACTCGGCGATCGGCAGCTTGGCCTCGTCGGAGATGCCGGAGATCTGCTCGCGGGTGCGGACGATGTCTGTCTCGTACTTCTCGACGCAGCGGTTCCACGCCTTGTTGTTCAGCGCCTTGATGCGGTCGAGCCAGTTCGGGTCGAGCTCGTGCCCGACATAGTGGTTGAGGAAGTCCTCGCGCTTGACCCGGGTGTCGGTCGCCATGCGCAGCAGCTTGCCCTCGAAGCCGGTCAGCTTGCGGTTCAGGGCATAGAGCTGCTCGACGAGCTGCTCGATGCGCTGGTTGTTGAGGCGGACCGTGTTCATCAGCTCGACCATCTCGGTCTTGAGCTTCTCGTACTTCTTGTCCGTCTGCTTGCCGACGTCCTCGCCGCGCTGGATCGCGCCGATGCGCGTCTCGTGCAGCTTGTGCAGCTTCTCGTAGGTCGCCTTGATGCTGTCGAAGGTCTCCAGCACCTGGGGCTTCAGCGCGGCCTCCATGGCCGACAGCGACAGGTTGTTCTCCTCGTCGCCCTCGCCCTCGCCCTCGATGCCGGGCTCGCGCTCACCCTCGACCGCCGGGGCGCCGTCGCCCTGGGCCTCGGCCGGGGTGTCCTGACGCTCGGCACCCTCGACGGCCGGCGCGGCGGCGATGGTTTCGGCCGGCAGACCCTCGGGCATGCCCTCACCGTCCGGGCCGCCACCATAGGTGGCATCCAGGTCGATGATGTCACGCAACAGCATCTTGCCTTCCATCAGGGCGTCGTGCCACTCGATGATGGCGCGGATGGTCAGCGGCGATTCGCAGATCGCCCCGATCATCATCTCCCGCCCGGCCTCGATGCGCTTGGCGATGGCGATCTCGCCCTCGCGCGACAGCAGCTCCACCGAGCCCATCTCGCGCAGGTACATGCGAACGGGGTCGTCGGTGCGGCCGATGTCGTCGTCGTCGAGGTTGCCCGACGCACGGCCTTCGCCGTCCGCACGCTCCTCGGCGTTCGCGTTGTCGTCCTGCTCCTCGGACTCGACGATGTTGATGCCCATCTCGGACAGCATCGCCATGGTGTCCTCGATCTGCTCCGACGAGGAGGAATCCGGCGGCAGGGCGGAGTTCAGCTCGTCGTACGTGACGTAGCCCCGCTCCTTGCCGCGGGCGATCATCTTCTTGACCGCCAGACCCATCCCATCCATGAGCGGACCGTCGCCCGTCTCTTCACGGGTTTCGGACACTTCCACGCTGTTCGCTGCTTTCGTGGCCATGCGTATGCTGCCCCCGCATTACCCCAAGAACTGAATAGGTGAGAGACGGCGCGCCCGCGTTCGTTTCCGCGCAGCCCAGTCCGTCTCCCGGTTGCAAACCAAGTCCAATGCCGTCACGGCGCCGCTTCGCGCGTCGGTTCACCGCAACCGTCCGGCCGTGGACGCCCCCGTCCCGGCCGGTCACTCCCGATCCGGACCGCCGACGGCCCGGCCCCCCCTCTAACCGGGAACCCTCATCATCCGGTTCCCTCCAAACCACCTTTTTCCGTCGCACCGCCCTGAACGCCCCCGGCACCGCCGTCCTCGTCCAGATCGGTGCCGTCACCGGCACCGGCCGCAGCGCGCGCCACCTCCGCCTTCAGGGCGACGACCCGCGCCAACCGCTCGTCGCTGGCGTCCCGGGCCAAGGCGTCCTCCGCCTCCCTCAGGTCCGCCAGCACCCGCCGGTGGTGCAGATGCCGCCATGTCGGCCACCATCCCCCCCGGGCGTCGTCGAGCGACGCGTCCGGACGGGAGAAGCGACCATGGACATAGGTCGACCCGCTTAGCAGAGATGCCAAAATGGTATCAAAGCCGGCGGATGACAAATGGCTTTGGACAGCTCCGGCGTCAAGCCCCGAGTCGTACTCCGAATCACCGGCCAGTGCCGCGATCACCGCCTGGCGTAGGTCTTCCAGGCGGCCGGGGGGGAACGGGACCAACGCAAGGGATTCGCCGACTTCGTCGAACAGCGCGGGGTGATTGATCACCGTCGCCAGCAGGATCTTCTCGCGCACGAGCTCCTGCGACAGACGGCGTGGCGATGCCCTCTGGAAGCCCGGGGGCGGCCCCGTGCGCAGCCCCGGCTCGCCCGGCACGTGGCGCCGTGGCACCCGAGTCGCACCGCCCGGCGAGGGCCGGAACGGCCCGCGCGCGGCCGCCGCGTTCCGCTGGGCCGCCCAGCCATAGGCGGCGTCGACGCGGCGGCGCATCTCGGTGCGGTAGAACGACTGGACGGTGCGGTCGGCGATGCCGTCGCAGCGCGCCTCCAGGGCCGCCTTGATCGCCGCCTTGGCCTCCGGCGTGTCGCTGCGCCGGCCCTCGCTCTCCATCCGCCACACCGCCTCGGCCAGCGGAATGGCCGCCTCCAGCACGCCCTGCATGGCGCGCCCGCCCTGCACCCGGATCAGGCTGTCGGGGTCCTCGCCCTCCGGCAGGAAGGCGACGCGGGCGGAGTGGCCGGGGGCGAGATGGGGCAGGATGCGCTCCACCGCCTTCCAGGCGGCCCGGCGCCCGGCGCCGTCGCCGTCGAAACAGAGGTAAGGCTCTTTCTCGCCGTCGGGGATCAGCCGCCACAGCTCCTGCACCTGGGTCTCGGTCAGCGCCGTGCCCAGGGGCGCCACCGCGCCCTCGAAGCCGGCGCGCACCAGGGCGATGACGTCCATGTAGCCTTCCGCCACCACCACCGGCTTGCCGTCGGCCGCCGCCTGGCGCGCCCGCGACAGGCCGTAGAGCAGCGTTCCCTTGTGGAAGAGCGGCGTGTCCGCGGTGTTGACGTATTTCGGCCCGTCGCCCTCCAGGATGCGGCCGCCGAAGGCGACGACCTGGCCGCGGCGGTCGGTGACGGGAAACATCACCCGGTTGCGGAAGAAGCCATAGGGGGCGCGGCCGTCGTCGGGCCGGCGCAGCAGGCCGACGGTGAGCAGATCCTCCTCGCCGTACCCCTCGCGCAGGAAGCGGGTGCGCAGGGCCGCGCCGTCCGCCGGGGCGAAGCCCAGGCGGAACCGGGCCATGGTGTCGTCGTCCAGCCCGCGCCCCTGGAGGTAGGCCAGCCCGGCCCGGCCGGCCGGGGCGCGGAGCTGCTCCTCGAACCAGCGGCAGGCCTGCTCCATCAGGTCGTGCAGGGTCTTGCGCCGCTCGTAGCGGCGGCGCTCCTCCTCGGTCGGCTGCGGCACCTCCAGCCCGGCGCGCGCCGCCAGTGCCTCGACCGCCTCGGGAAAGGCGAGGTTGTCGTGGCGCATCACGAAGCCGATGACGTCCCCGTGCGCCCCGCACCCGAAGCAGTGGAAGAAGCCCTTCTGGTCGTTGACGTAGAAGGACGGCGTCTTCTCGTTGTGGAAGGGGCACGGCGCCTTGTACTCGCGCCCGGCCCGGATCAGGCGCAGCCGCTGCCCCACCACGTCGGAGAGCGGAAGCCGCTGGCGCAGATCCTCCAGGAATTGAGGCGGGAAGGCCATGGCTCACCGGGTTAGCGGACACACGCACGGGTCGATAGAGGAAAAGCGTGAACAAGGCCTTGCCGACCGGCCGCGGCCCTGCGCCGCTCCCGCTCAGCAGGTGGGGGCCAGCGTCTGCTTGACCATGCCGCTGGCCTTGGCGAAGTCCATCTGCCCGGGATAGCGGGTGCGCAGTTCCGCCATGGTGCGCCCCATGTCCTTGACGCAGGTCGCGCCGATCTCGTCGATCACCGCGCGCACCGCGGCGCTCACCTCGGCGTCGGAGAGCTGCTTGGGCAGGAAGCTCTCGATCACCGCGATCTCCTCGCGCTCCTGCTCGGCCAGCTCGCAGCGCCCGCCCTGCTCGTAGAGGGTGATGGATTCCTGGCGCTGCTTGATCATCGTCTGGAACATCGACAGGATCTCCGCCTCGTCGATGCCCTCGGTCACACCCCGCGAGCGCGCGGCGATGTCGCGGTCCTTCAACGCCGCGAGAATCAGTCGTACGGTGGAAACCGCCCGCAGGTCCTTGGCCCGCATGGCCTCCTTCAAGGCCTCGTTCAGCCGCGTGCGCAGCATGGTGGCATCCTTGTGGTTCGCATTCGAAGTACATTTCGCACGTTCGGGCATCGAATAGTTACCCAAATCGACCGCGCCGCGCCAGGACCGCCGCAGCGCACCATGGCGCCGGCCGCCCCTCCGGGACCGCGCCCCGGCGACCGCTCCCCCGCGCCCCCCCTGGACATCCGCGGCGGCACGGTCATATAGGTCGTCGTCGTCACATACGGCTTGACCGGCCCGCCGCTCCTGTCTATTCGATCCAGGCTCCGCCCGATCGCCCGGTTGCCTGCTCGAAACGCCTGTTCCGGACCCCGACCCGTCCGGCTGCGGTGTGCCGGCGCGGCCCGATGACGGCCGGCCGCCCCGCACCCGGAGAATATGTCGTCGGGGGCGGGCGTTGTTAAGGTCCCATGAGGTTCGAGGTCCACGCCATGTCCGACACCCGCTCCCCCGACGCCGGTCCCGCCGGCGACGCCGTCCCCCACACCGGCGTTCTGGTGCTCGCCGACGGCACCGTCTTCCGTGGACGCGGCATCGGCGCCGTGGGCGACGCGGTGGGCGAGATCTGCTTCAACACCTCGATGACCGGCTACCAGGAGATCCTGACGGATCCCAGCTACGCCGGCCAGATCATCACCTTCACCTTCCCCCATGTGGGCAACGTCGGCGCCAACCTCGAGGACGTGGAGACCACCACGCCGGTGGCCCGCGGGCTGGTGCTGCGCGCCGACATCACCCAGCCGTCCAACTGGCGGGCCACCCGCCACTTCGACGCGTGGCTGAAGAGCTTCGACCTGGTCGGGCTGGCCGGCGTCGACACCCGCCGGCTGACCCGGCGCATCCGCGACCTCGGCGCCCCCAACGGGGTGATCGCCCACAGCCCGACCGGCGCCTTCGACATCGCGGCGCTGGTGGCGAGGGCGCAGGGCTGGCCGGGGCTGGAGGGCATGGACCTGGCCAAGGAGGTGTCCTGCCGCCAGACCTATTCCTGGAACGAGGGTCTGTGGACCATGGGCCAGGGGTACGCGGTCCAGGAGGCGCCGCGCTTCCACGTCGTCGCCATCGATTTCGGGGCCAAGCGGAACATCCTGCGCTGCCTCGCCGACGCCGGCTGCAAGGTCACGGTGGTCCCGGCCACCGCCACCGCCGAGGACGTGCTGCGCCACAAGCCGGACGGAGTCTTCCTGTCCAACGGCCCCGGGGACCCTGCGGCGACCGGCGCCTACGCGGTGCCGACGATCCGGGCGCTGGTCGACACCGGCGTGCCGCTGTTCGGCATCTGCCTCGGCCATCAGATGCTGTCCCTGGCGCTCGGCGGGCGGACCGAGAAGATGGAGCGCGGCCACCGCGGCGCCAACCACCCGGTCAAGGACCTCGCCACCGGGCGGGTCGAGATCACCAGCCAGAACCACGGCTTCGTGGTGGTGCCCGACAGCCTGCCGGCGGGGGTCGAGACGACCCATGTCAGCCTGTTCGACGGCAGCAACGAGGGCATCCGCCTCAGGGGCCGGCCGGTCTTCTCCGTGCAGTACCACCCCGAAGCCTCGCCCGGCCCCCAGGACAGCCACCACCTGTTCCACCGCTTCGTCGACACGATGGCGGGCAAGCCCCTGCCCTGACGGCCGGCCGGCCGACGGCGGTGCGGTCAGGGCTCCCGGTCGGCCGGGCCGCCGGCGCGCGGGTCGACCCGCTCGATGCCGCCGAACGCGGTCGCCCCGCCGCGGGTGCCATAGCCCCCCGCCGCCTGACCGACCTCGGCGCTGTCGCACGCCGCGATCCCTTCGGCGGCCGTCCGCGTGGCCGCCTCCCGCCGCGCCTCCTGGCGTGCGGCGGCGTCGCCGTGGGCGGCGCGACCGATGAGCGCGCGCACGCGCCCCGCGGTGGCGTCCTCGGCGCGGACCAGCAGGAGCGCGCCGCCAGCGGCGACGCCGTGCTGATAATTGGCCGCCTCCTCGCCGGGCACGCCGAGCTGGGTCAACGCGTCCGCGAGGCCGACGGCGTCGGCCGGCCCGCCGTCGGCGCAGTGGACGTCGTCGGCGGACACGCCGGACTGCTCGATCTGCGCCGCGACCCGCTGCGCTTCGTCGGGACAGTCGAACAGGGCGATGATGATGCTGGCCATCGGTGGTCTCCTTGCCGGAGCGGGACGGCGCCGGGGTGCCCGGCCCCTCGCCCCGCCGATTCCGGACCAACATCGCCCCGTCCCAAGCGGTTCCCCCCCGGCGGTCCGCCGCGGCACCGTCACGCCCTGGCGCCGCAACGGCGCCGTCACGCCCTGGCGCGGCCGCGGTGCCGTGCGCTACCATGACGCACGCGGCGTCCCGGGCACGCCCGCGAGACCTCTGGACCGGACCCCCGACGTGAAGAAGACCGACATCGCCGCGGCGTGGCAGGGACTCGCCAACTGCAGGGGCTGTGGTGTGCGCGACCTCGCCCTCTTCGCCGATCTCACCGCCGGCGACTTCGGCCTCATCCACCTGCCCATCGACGAGCTGAGCATCCCGCCCGGCAGCACCCTCTACCACTTGGGCGACGAGCCCACGGCGGTGTTCACGGTGCGCGCCGGCCTGGTCAAGCTGGTGCAGTACCTGCCCAGCGGCGGCCAACGCATCGTCCGGCTGCTGCGCCGCGGCGACACCGCCGGGCTGGAGGCGGTGCTGGGCCAGCCCTACCAGCACAACGCGATCGCCGTGCACCCCGTGCTGACCTGCCGCATCCCGAGGGCCGTCATCCAGCGCCTGTCCGACGAAACCCCGCGCCTGCACCGCCAGCTGATGAACCGCTGGCAGAAGGCGGTCGAGCGCGCCGACGCCTTCCTGGTGGAGCTGGGGACCGGCACGGCGCGGGCCCGGGTGGCCCGCCTGTTTCTCACCCTGACCGGCGGGGACGACGACGCCTGCGACCTGTTCGGGCGCGAGGACGTCGGGGCGATGCTCGGCATCACCACCGAGACGGCGAGCCGGATGGTGGCGGAAATGAAGCGCCAGGGCGTGGTGAGCGAGCTCAGCCCCAACCGCTTCCGGTGCGACCGGGACGCCTTGCAGGCCATCGCCGACGAAGGATGATCCACCGGGGATGATCCACCGGGGATGATCGCCCGGGGAGAGCGCCCGGGGAGAGCGCCCGGGGCCCGGTCCGCCGCCGCGCCGGCGGGACGGCGCGACACATCGTCTCTTGATCCCGGTCAAGGCTCGACCCCGGCCGGGGGGCGGAGCATGCTCCCCGCCTCGACGCGACCGGCACGCCCGTGCCGGACCGCAGCCCCGCCGCAGGAGTCCGCCCGCGCATGCCCGAACGCCGCCCCAGCCCCGCGGCGGACGACCACGTCCGCCGCCTCGAAGCCCGCCTCGCCGGCATGGCGCTGCGCGCCGCGGGCCGGCTCGTCCCGGCCGTCGGCGCCGCCCTGTTTGACGGCGTGCTCGCCACCCTGGCGCGGACCCATCCGCGCGCCCTGGCGGCGCTGCGGGAGATGCCGGCGGGCACGGTGCTGATCGACCCCGTCGACCAGCCCGTGGCCCTGCTGCTGGCGGTCGGCCCGCGGCCGCGCCTGCGCCTGGCGGCCAAGGCCGCCGCGGCGGACGCCGCGATCCGCGGCCCGCTCGGCGCGCTGATGGAGCTTCTGGAAGGGCGCATCGACGGCGACGCCCTGTTCTTCCGCCGCACCCTGCGCATCGAGGGGGACACCGCCGCGGTGGTCGCCCTGCGCAACGCGCTGGACGGCGAGGAGATCGACCTGGTGCAGGACCTGGCGTCGCTGGCCGGGCCGCTGCGCCACGTGGTGCCCCGGCTGCGCCTCGACGCGGCGCGCGCCGTCGACGCGCTCGACGGCGTGCGGACGGTGCTGCTGGCCCCGGTGCTGCACCGGATCGACGCGCTGGAACGGCGGGTCGCCGACCGTTCCCGACGGGAGGCGTGAGGTGGCCGGGTTCGAGCTGATCTGCCCGGCCGGCACCCCCGCGGCCTTGCGGGCCGCGGTCGACGCCGGCGCCGACGCCGTCTATTGCGGCTTTCGCGACGAGACCAACGCCCGCAACTTTCCCGGCCTGAACTTTTCGCGCGACGACCTGGCGGAGGGGATCGCCCACGCCCACGCCCGCGGCTGCCAGGTGTTCGTGGCCATCAACACCTACCCCGCGGCCGGCACCCCCGGCCCGTGGCGCCGCGCCGTGGACGACGCCGCGCGGCTGGGCGCCGACGCGGTCATCCTGGCCGACCTCGGCCTGCTCCACCACGCCGCCACCACCCACCCGGGGCTGCGGCTGCACCTGTCGGTCCAGGCGTCCGCCGCCAACCCGGAATCGGTGCGCCTGTTCGTGGAGGAGTTCGGCGTGCGCCGCGTCGTGCTGCCGCGCGTCCTGACCGTCGCCGACATCCGCGGCCTGGCCGCCGCGACCGGGGTGGAGGTCGAGGTGTTCGTCTTCGGCGGCCTGTGCCCGATGGCCGAGGGGCGCTGCTCGCTGTCCTCCTACGCCACCGGCCTGTCGCCCAACAAGCAGGGGGTGTGCTCCCCGGCCAGCCATGTGCGCTACGAACAGCGCGGCGACACCCTGGTGTCGCGGCTGGGCGCCTTCACCGTCAACGCCTTCGGGCCGGACGAGCCGGCCGGCTATCCCACCTTGTGCAAGGGCCGCTTCACCGCCGGCGGCCGCGCCTCCTACCTGTTCGAGGAGCCGACCAGCCTCAACGCCCTGCACCTCCTGCCGGAGCTGGAGGCCGCCGGGGTGAGCGCCCTGAAGATCGAGGGCCGCCAGCGGGGCAAGGCGTACATCGCCGCCGTGGTGGGCGCCTACCGCCAGGCCATCGACGCGTACGCCCGCGACGGCCGGGTGCCCGCCATCGACCTCGACGCGATGATCGAGGGGGCCCAGTCCACCGCCGGCGCGTACCGCCGGGCCTGGCGCTGACACGAGAGGACTCCATGCCCGCCACCCCCCTGCTGACCCTGGGGCCGCTGCTGTTCAACTGGCCGGCCGCCACCGTCCGCGACTTCTACGCCCGCATCGCCGACGAGGCGCCGGTCGACCTCGTGCATCTCGGCGAGATCGTCTGCTCCAAGCGCGCCCCGTTCCTCGACGAGGTCCTGCCGGAGGCGGCGGACCGCCTGGTCGCCGCCGGCAAGCGCGTGGTGTTCTCCACGCCGATCCTGGTCACCACCGAACGCGAGCGCGCCGCGGTGCGTGCCCTGGTGGCGGCCGAGGGCCTGGAGGTCGAAGCCAACGACCTGGGCGCGGTGGCCCAGCTCGCCGGTCGCCCCCACGCCATCGGCCCGTTCGTCAACGTCTACAACGAAGCGACCCTGGGCTGGCTGGCCGGGCGCGGCGCCACCGCCGTCTCGCTGGCGGCGGAGCTGCCGCGGGCGTCCGTGGAGGCCCTGGCGGCGCAGGCGCACCGCCTGGGCGTGGCGGTGGAGGTCCAGGTGTTCGGCCGCGCACCGCTGGCCATCTCGGCGCGCTGCTACCACGCCCGGGCGCACGGCCTGCACAAGGACGGCTGCCAGTTCGTGTGTGGCCAGGACGCCGACGGGCTGGCGGTCGAGACCCTGGACGCCCAGCCCTTCCTGGCGGTCAACGGCACGCAGACCCTGTCGCACGCCCATCTGTGCCTGGCCGGCGAGGTCCCCGCCCTGCGCGCGGCCGGCGTCGACCGGCTGCGCCTGTCGCCCCACGCCGTCGACATGGTGCGGATCGCCGGTGCGTTCCGCGCGCTGCTGGACGGCCGGCGGGACGGCACGCAGGTCGCGGCCGAGATCGCCGGGCTGCTGGGGCCGGCCCCGCTGGCCAACGGATTTTTCCACGACCACCCCGGCGCCGAACGCGTGCCCCTGGCCGCCGGCGCCTGACCGACCGTCGCGACGCCGGCCGCCGGGTCCGCGGCCACCGCCGCGCACGTTCCACGACACACTTGCCAAAGGGCGCTGAAACAAGTTTGTTCTTGCGGTTCGGACGGCTTGATCCATCGCAATACTTCGCCGTGGCGCACCAAGTTGCTTGCGCGGGGGGAGATCAGAACCTCCAATGGCGCAGCCACGGCCCGGACATTCTCCCGTATCCGGCGCCGGGGCCGGCACCAGGCCGCCGGGTGCAACCGCGCAAACCTCCCGCCCGCACCCGGTCGCCAAGCCGCCCTCAACCCGCGCCACGGAACGGAACGAACCATGCTCGACTGGACGAAGAACACGAAGATCGGCACACGGATTGCCATCGGCTTTCTCCTTCCGATCTTGGGCCTGGTCGGGTTTTCCGGGTATGTGGTGATCGATCGCGCGGTCATCGTCCGCGACACCCAGGGGTTGAGTGCGCTCGCCGTGATCGCCGCCGACGCCAGCGCGCTGGTTCACGAGCTGCAGCGCGAGCGCGGCGCCTCGGTCCTGTTCCTGTCGAGCGGCGGCGAGTCCTTCGGCAAGCAGCTGGCCGAGCAGCGCCAGCGCACCGACGCGGCCTTCGCCACGTTCGAGGCCGCGCGGCCCGGCGCCGCCGACGGCGGCGCGGCGCCGCTGCTCGACGCCGCCGCCGCGGACACGCGCACGGCGACCGGCCTGCGCGGCGCGGTCGACCGGGCGGCCGTGGCCCCGCCGGCGGTGCTCACCACCTACACCGCGGCGGTGAAGCGCCTGCTGGCCACCGTCGGCGAGATGGCGGCGCTGGCCCGCGACCCCGTGGTGTCGCGCATGACCATGGGCTACGTCGACCTCATGCAGGCCAAGGAGAGCGCCGGGCTGGAGCGCGCGCTCGGATCGGGCGCGCTGGCGCGCAAGGGGTTCGACGCCGCCACCTTCCGCCGGTTCGTCGGCCTCCAGGCGGAGCAGGACGCCGCGCTGGAGCGGTTCCGCCGCAGCCTGGGCGCCGCCGCCGCACGCTACGACGCGGTGTTCGCCGGCATCCCCGCCGACCGCCTGACGGCCGCCCGGGAACGGCTGTGGGAGCATGACTTCGAGGCGCTGACCGCGCCGGACTGGTTCGCCCTGACCAGCGAGCGCATCGACCGCCTGAAGGAGGCCGAGGACGCGGTCGCCGCCGACATCCTGGACCGCGCCGGCGCGGTCATCGCCACCGCCCGGCTGGCGCTGATCGTCGAGGGCGTCGCCATCCTCCTGGGCGTGCTCGCGACCGTCGCGGTGGCGGTGGTGATCGCCCGCAGCATTGCGCGCCCGGTGCAGCGGCTCACCGGCGCCATGGCCCGGCTGGCCGACGGCGACACCGCCGTCGCCGTCAGCGATCTGGAGCGGCGCGACGAGATCGGCGCGATGGCGGCCGCGGTGGAGGTGTTCAAGACGCACAAGCAGGAGGCCGACCGATTCGTCGCCCTGCAGCGCGACGAGATGGCGGCCAAGGAGCACCGCCGGACCGCCCTGGAGACCCTGACCGGCGGATTCGAGGCGGAGGTGACCGGCGTGCTGCGCATCGTCACCGAAGCGGCCGAGGAGATGGCGGAGACCGCGGCGAGCCTGAACGCCAGCGCCGGCACCGCCAGCCGGCGCATCGACGAAACCGCCGGGGCCGCCGCCCAGGCCGCGCAGAACGTCGACGCGGTGGCCGCCGCCGCCCACCAGCTCACCGCCTCGATCGACGAGATCGCCCGCGAGGTCGACCGCACCGCCGCCGCCTCGCGCAGCGCCGTGGAGCGGGCGCGCGACGCCGACCAGCTGGTCCACGGCCTGTCCGACAACGCCCAGAAGATCGGCGAGGTGATTGGCCTGATCAACGACATCGCCGGCCAGACCAACCTGCTGGCGTTGAACGCGACCATCGAAGCGGCGCGCGCCGGCGAGGCCGGCAAGGGCTTCGCGGTGGTCGCCAGCGAGGTCAAGAACCTGGCCAACCAGACCGCCGGGGCGACGGGACAGATCGCCAGCCAGATCGCCGCCGTGCAGGCCTCGACCGAGCGGGCGGTGGCGGCGATCCAGGCCATCAGCGCCACCATCGCCGAAATCGACGGCATCGCCGGCGCGGTGGCCGCCGCGGTGGAGGAACAGAGCGCCGCCACCCGCACCATCGGGGCCAGCGTCACCCAGGCGGCGGACAGCACCCGGGTGGTGTCGGAAACCATCACCACGGTGGCCGGCGCCGCCCACGAAACCGGGGCCGCCGCCGACACGGTGCGGGCGACCTCGGGCGACCTGGCCCATCAGGCGGAGGCGTTGCGCCGCCAGGTCGAGACCTTCCTCGCCGGGGTGAAAGCGGCCTGACGGGTCACGCGACCGTGGTCGGGGTCTGGCCTCCGGTGGACAGGCACACCAACTCAAGCTAAAAGCACCCGTTCGGCCGCTTGAGGCAGACGCGTTCCGGAGCCCGACGATCCTATGAAGACCGCCAACGACATCCGCGCCACCTTCCTGGACTATTTCGGCAAGAACGGCCATCGGGTCGTCGAGTCGTCGCCGCTCGTGCCGCGCAACGACCCGACGCTGATGTTCACCAACGCCGGGATGGTGCAGTTCAAGAACGTCTTCACCGGTGCCGAGAGCCGCCCCTACTCGCGCGCCGCCACCTCGCAGAAGTGCGTGCGGGCCGGCGGCAAGCACAACGACCTGGACAACGTCGGCTACACCGCGCGCCACCACACCTTCTTCGAGATGCTGGGCAATTTCTCGTTCGGCGACTACTTCAAGGAGGACGCCATCGCGTTCGCCTGGAATCTCATCACCAAGGAGTACGGGCTGCCGGCGGACAAGCTGACCGTCACCGTCCACACCAGCGACGAGGATGCGGCGGCGCTGTGGCGCAAGATCGCCGGCCTGCCCGACCAGCGCATCATCCGCATTCCCACCGACGACAATTTCTGGCGGATGGGCGACACCGGCCCCTGCGGTCCGTGCTCCGAGATCTTCTACGACCACGGCCCGCACGTGGCCGGCGGCCCGCCGGGCAGCCCGGACGAGGACGGCGACCGCTTCATCGAGATCTGGAACCTGGTGTTCATGCAGTTCGAGCAGCGCGGGCCGGACGACCTCGTCCCCCTGCCCCGCCCGTCCATCGACACCGGCATGGGGCTGGAGCGCCTGGCGGCGGTGCTGCAGGGCAAGCACGACAACTACGACATCGACCTGATGCGGTCGCTGATCCTGGCCTCGGCCGACGCCACCGGGACCCCTCCGGACGGCGCCCACGCCGTCTCGCACCGGGTGATCGCCGACCACCTGCGCTCGTGCTCGTTCCTGATCGCCGACGGCGTGCTGCCCTCCAACGAGGGGCGCGGCTATGTCCTGCGCCGCATCATGCGCCGCGCCATGCGCCACGCCCACATGATCGGCGCCCGCGACCCGCTGATGCACCGGCTGGTGCCGGCCCTGATCACCCAGATGGGCAGCGCCTATCCGGAACTGGCCCGCGCCCGCGCCCTGATCGTGGAGACGCTGAAGCTGGAGGAGACCCGCTTCAAGCAGACGCTGGAGCGCGGGCTGCGCCTGCTGGACGAGGAGGAGGGGCGGCTGGACAGCGACCAGGCGCTGCCCGGCGCCGTCGCCTTCAAGCTGTACGACACCTACGGGTTCCCGCTCGACCTCACCCAGGACGTCCTGCGCGGCCGCGGCCGCGGCGTCGACGAGACCGGATTCAAGGCGGCGATGGACGAGCAGCGCCGCAAGGCGCGGGAATCCTGGGCCGGCTCCGGCGAGGCCACGACCGAGCGGCTGTGGTACGAGGTGAAGGACGAGCTCGGCGCCACCGAGTTCTTCGGCTACGACACCGAGATCGCCGAGGGCAAGGTGACGGCGCTGGTCAAGGGCGACGTCCGGGTCGACCGGGCCGGGGTCGGCGACCCGGTCATGGTCGTCGTCAACCAGACGCCGTTCTACGCGGAGTCCGGCGGCCAGGTCGGCGACACCGGCGTCATCTTCTCGTCGTCCGGCGCCGAGGTCGCGGTGTCCGACACCCAGAAGAAGCTGGGGGCGGTCTGGGCCCATGTCGGCACGGTGACCAAGGGCACGCTGGGCGTCGGCGACGTGGTCGAGCTGCGGGTCGACGGCGAGCGCCGGGCGGCGATCCGCGCCAACCACTCGGCCACCCACCTGCTGCACAAGGCGCTCCAGGACCGGCTGGGCGAGCACGTCACCCAGAAGGGCTCGCTGGTGGCGCCGGACCGCCTGCGATTCGACATCTCGCAGCCCATCCCGCTGAGCGCCGACGACGTCGACGCCGTTGAGGACGTGGTGAACGCCCGCATCCTCGCCAATTCCGAGGTGGTGACCCGGCTGATGAGCCCGGACGAGGCCAAGGGCATGGGCGCCATGGCGCTGTTCGGCGAGAAGTACGGCGACGAGGTGCGGGTGGTCTCCATGGGCGGCCCGCACGGCGAGCTGCAGCGCGACTATTCCATCGAGCTGTGCGGCGGCACCCATGTGCGGCGCACCGGCGACATCGGCCTGTTCAAGGTGGTGGCGGAGGGCGCCGTCGCCGCGGGGGTGCGCCGCATCGAGGCGCTGACCGGGCGCGGCGCCTTCGCGTGGCTGGAGCATCGCGACGCCCTGCTGGGCGAGGCGGCCTCGGCGCTCAAGGTGGCGCCCGCCGAGGTCCCGGCCCGGGTGGCCGCCCTGGTCGAGGAGCGCCGCAAGCTGGAGCGCGAGGTGACCGAGCTGCGCCGCCAGGTCGCCATGGGCGGCGGCGGCGCGGCCGGTGCCGCGGTGAAGGAGGTGAACGGCGTGAAGTTCCTCGCCCGCGTCGCCGAGGGGCTGCCGGCCAAGGACCTCAAGCCGATGGCCGACGACCTGAAGACCCAGGTCGGCTCCGGCGTCGTGGCGGTGATCGCCGTCAACGACGGCAAGGCGTCGGTGGTGGTCGGCGTGACCGCCGACCTGACCGGCCGCTTCAGCGCCGTCGACCTGGTGCGCACGGCGTCGGAGGCGATGGGCGGCAAGGGCGGCGGCGGGCGTGCCGACATGGCCCAGGCCGGCGGCCCCGAGGGCGACAAGGCCGACGCGGCGGTGGCCGCCCTGGAGGGGGCGCTGGCGGGCTGACCGTCCCCCCCTGGGGGGCCGCGGGGCGGTGTCGCGCTGGACAGGCCGGCCGGGATCGGAAAGGATGGCCACCGTCGCCTTTCCACAGCACGAGCGGACGCCATGCGCTTCACCGGCACCGACAGCTACGTCGCCACCGAGGACCTGATGGTGGCGGTCAACGCCGCGGTGGCGTTGGAGCGCCCGCTGCTGGTCAAGGGCGAGCCGGGGACGGGCAAGACGGTGCTGGCCGCGGAGATCGCGAGCAGCCTGGGCCGGCCGTTGATCGCCTGGCACGTCAAGTCGACCACCAAGGCCCAGCAGGGCCTCTACGAGTACGACGCGGTGAGCCGCCTGCGCGACAGCCAGCTCGGCGAGGCGCGGGTGCACGACGTCGCCAACTACATCGTGCCCGGCAAGCTGTGGGAGGCGTTCGAGGCGCCGCAGCCGCCGGTGCTGCTGATCGACGAGATCGACAAGGCCGACATCGAGTTCCCCAACGACCTGCTGCTCGAACTCGACCGCATGGAGTTCCACGTCTACGAGACGCGCCAGGTGGTCAAGGCGCGGCAACGGCCGGTGGTCATCATCACCTCCAACAACGAGAAGGAGTTGCCGGACGCCTTCCTGCGCCGCTGCTTCTTCCACTACATCCGCTTCCCCGACACCGCGACCATGGAACGGATCGTCGAGGTCCACCACCCCGGCCTCAAGCCGGCCCTGCTGCGCGAGGCGCTGGGCCTGTTCTACGAGCTGCGCGCGGTGCCGGGGCTGAAGAAGAAGCCGTCGACCTCGGAGCTTCTGGACTGGATCAAGCTGCTGATGGTCGAGGACGTCGACCCCGCCACCCTGCGCGCCACGGACGCCCGCACGGTGATCCCGCCGCTGTGCGGCGCGCTGCTGAAGAACGAGCAGGACGTCCACCTGCTGGAGCGGCTGGCCTTCCTGGCGCGGCGCGAGGGGCGCTGAGCGTCAGTTCATCGGCGTCGGCTGGGGCGACTGGCGGCCCTTGTAGCCCTTCAGGAACTTCTGGAACACGTCGACCTCGGCGACCCGCGACCGGATGGTGTTCACGTCGACCAGGCCGGTCGCCTGATCGGGCCGGGTCAGCACCCGGAAGGCGTCGGCGTCGGCGGTCTGCTCCATGGCCGGCCCGAACTCCTTGCGCAGCAGGCTGAGCCCGGTGGCGTCGCCGGCCAGCGCCAGCGCCACCGCCCGGTTGAGCACGAGTTGCGAGCGGTCGCCCTCGAGCGCCCCGTCGGTCACCGGAGCCGGACCGATCAGCTTGCCCAGCGCCACCGCCGCCTGGTTCCAGTTCTGGGCGCGCCACGCGATGTCGACGCGCAGCAGGTTGGCGTCGTCGCCGTCGTCCTGGGCGAGCAGCTGCAGGGCCTCGCCGGCCCGGCCCATCTCGGCCAGGGCCTTGGCCTGCATGGCCCGGCGCTGGCCGGCCAGATCGGGCGGGATGCCCGGCACGTTGCTCATCTCCAGCGCCTTCAACGCCAGGTCCGGCTTGCCGTCGAGCAGGCGCACCGACGCCAGGCGGGTGCCCACGTCCGCCTTCTGCTCGCCGGCCAGCCGGTACTCGACCTGATGCTGCAGCAGGTCGGCGGCACGCCCCAGCAGGTCGATGTCGATCAGCCGCTCCGCCAGCTGGCGGATGATGCGGTCGCCCTCGGTGCCGACCGGGGTCAGTTCGCGGAACTGGTCGTAGAGCTGGAGCGCCTCCAGGGTCGGCAAATGGGCCGCGCCGTCCTTGTAGAGATCGGCGAACTGGCGCTGCATCTCCGCGCCGATGCGCTCCGCCTGGGGGGTGTCGGCGACCAGGGCGGCGGTCTCCTTCATCGTCTCGAAGCCCTGGGCGTACTGGCCGGCGGCCATCTGCATCTCGCCCAGGCGCTGGCGGATGGCGATCTCCAGCTCGTCGCCACGCCAGGCGAAGGTCAGCCCGGCCAGCTTCTCCACCGCCGATTCCGGCGACATCCGGCCTTCCAGGACCTCCAGGTTGATGAGGTCGAGCCCGGCCTTGGCCCGATAATAGCGGTCCAGGCCGTTGTAGGCGGCGGTCCATTCCTCCAGCGCGCGATCGATCTCGCCGGCCTGGCGGTACAGCTCGCCACGCAGGTACTGCATGTCGGCGCGCTCGTTGGCGTCGGCGCCGACGCGCTGCTCGATGCGGTCCAGCAGGCGCTTGGCCTCGGTCAGGTCCTCGTTCTTCAGCGCCGCCTCGGCGGCGAGCAGGGACAGCCGGGACAGCAGGGGCTCGGGGTAGGAGCGCAGCAGCGTCCCCGTCGCCTTGAAATTGCCGGCCGCGGCCGCCCAGTCCCCGTTCTCGGCCGCGATCGCGGCGCGCCAGAGGGCCGCTTCGGCGTTGTTCTCCAGACCAGGGTCGGACAGGTCGGCCGCCGCTCCGGCACGGTCGCCGGCCAGGAAGCGCGCGCCGCCGCGCAGCGCCCGGTAGGCCGGCCAGCCCTCCAGGTCGGGCTGCGACGCCTGCAGCACCTCCAGCATGCCCAGCGCCTCCGGCCCGAAGCCGTTGGCGAAGAAGAACCGGGCAAGGTCGAGCTGGGCGCGCGGACGCTCACCGTCCGGCGCCTCGGCCGCGTCCATCTGCAATTGCTGGCGCGCCTGCGTGAACTGCTCGAATCCGCCGTGCCGCCACGCCTCGAGGTTGAACAGGCGGCTGTCGCTGAGCGGCACCTCGGCGGTGAGCGGCGCCGCGGGCCCCGGCGAGGCGCCGCCCTGCCCGACCGGGCCGGTGCCGTCGCCGGGCGCCGCGGAGTCTTGGCCGTCAGCAACCTGGGGAGCGGCGCCGGCGTCGTCCGCCGGCGACAGGTGGAGGCCGCCGGCGGCCGTCAGCTCGACCCCCTCCTTGACCGGCCGGACCGTCACCGCGTCGGCGATGGGGCGCACCACCACCCCCTGGAAGGACGGCAGCACCTCCAGATCGACCATGCGGTAGCCCTGGACGACCGCCTGGCCCGGGGTCGGCAGGGGCACCACCTGCAGCCGGTCACCGACGTCCGGGTCGGTGAACTGCACCACCGACGCAGCGTCGGCGGCGCGCACCACCATCCGCGCGCCCAGCAGGAAATCGGGGTCGGCCTCGACCGGCAGGCTGTCCGGCGCGGCGGCGGTCAGCCGGGTGGCCGGGACGATGCGCCACACCGTTCCCTCGCGCTCGACGCGCGGCCACACGAAGGGGCCGATGCGGGTGCGGAAGACCGTGCCTCCGGTCGCCGGCACCGGCTCGATGCCGCCCACGACCTCGGCGTTGGGCCCGACCACCGCCCCGGACCCGATGGGCAGGGGCTTGTCGAAGACGATGTAGAGGTGGCCGGCCCGGGGGTAGACCGCCGCCGCCGCCGGGCCGCCGGTGTCGAACACCAGGGCCGGCCCGGCCGCCGCGGGACGCTCCGCCGCGGCGGCGGAACCGACCGGCGACGGCGCCATGGCGGTGTCGAGGGCGGCCGCCGCGGGCGGCTCGGCCGGCAGCACCGGCAGCGGCGCGGGCGCCGACGCGCCCGACGGATCGGGGCGCA
>NZ_BAAKJB010000027.1:0-87427 GCF_059703765.1 Azospirillum sp. NS33
GGTTCAATCACCGGCGCCTGCTCGAACCCATCGGCAACATTCCTCCCGCCGAGGCCGAAGCGCGCTACTATGCTCAAACCGAGGGCGTCGCCATGGCGGCGTGACTCAAGCAAAATGGCCTCCGGGAAACCCGGGGCGGTTCATCACCAACAAAGCCCGCGACCTCGACACAGATTCAAGATCGACGAGCGCCGGATGGACGGTGCTTCGCATTTGGGAGCATGTCACCATGTATGATGCTATCGCGCTGATACGCTCCCAATTGCAGCAGATCAGTGCACGTGCGCCTGTACGTGCCCCACGAGCGAACGAGCGATAACTTCCCCAAGCCGAACGGGCACGGCGTTGCCGATCAGGCGCCCCAGCTTGTTGAACTTGATCGGAGCGCCAGGCGGGGCGAATGCGTAGGACTCCGGGAAGGTTTGGAGCATCGCTGCCTCTCGGAGTGAAATAGCGCGATCCTGCTCTGGATGCCCGAACCTTCCGTTGCCGTACCCAAAACATTGCGTGGTGATGGTCGGCGCGGGCTGATCCCATTCCATTCGTCCGTAGACGCTCGGATAGGTGGCGCCCGTGTCCTTACGGTGGCACGATGCTTGTAATTCTTCGGGCCAATCTCGCCACGTCCCTCCAGGGCGTGACATGCGAATCCTCGACATGTTCAAAGGACTCAAGGACGAGGCGGTGTGCAATTCGTCTTGGGGATCGCGCTCGCCAGCCTCGATCGGGGGAAGCGAGCCGATCGTCTCGCGCACGGTCACCTTCCGAACTTGATCTTGCGAAAGCTCCAGACCATCGCTGCCAAGTTTCGATGCGAGCAGTACCAGGCGCTTTCTAGTCTGCGGAATACCGATCGACGAGCACTCCACGACTTGCCACCATTTCTTGTAGCCGGAAAGGCTCTTGAGGAATTGCTGGAAGACCGGGTGATCGGCTAGTTGCGGGACATTCTCCATGGTCACGAGGTCGGGCTTGATCTTCTTGACCAAGCGGCCAAAGGAGGACACGAGCGGCCATTGCGACTCATATTTGCTGTTTCGTCCGCTGCGACTGTAGGTGGAGAACGGCTGGCACGGGGCGCAACCCGCGAGCAGCGTGAAGTCGGCACCCTCATAGAAGGGCATGATGTCCTCGGGTTTCAGCTCCCCGACATCGCACTCAAGGAACGAGGCGGAATTGTTCGCCTCAAAGGGGAACTTGCAGCTCGAATCGATATCAATTCCTGCGGCCACTTGGATGCCACCACGAACGAGGCCATGCGTGAGGCCGCCCACACCGCAGAAGAGATCGACCCCCACGATTCGAGGCATGTTCTTTGTATTGCGGCTCATGCAGGTCGCCTCTCGGGGAGGAGATATTCGAAACTATCGATGTAGCTGGTGAAGCAATCCACCACTTCTCTCAGGTAGTTAACGGTTCTATCCTTCAATTCGACGAGCCGTCCGACAGTCACATCTTCAGCGCACTGCGCGAACGAGATGGACCCGTGCGCGAGACGATTCCTCAGTTGCTTCACCAAGGCGAGCGGCCCCAGGTCGTCCCGGAAAGGCTGTTTGATGGCGCTGTAAACAGGCGGACTCACGACCAACTGGAAGCCCAGCCGTCTACTGAACGCTTCGATCTCGAAGTCGTCCCAATTGCCACCGCCCCCTTTTTCGATATCAAAGGCGCTGATCGGCAACGAGGCCACCAGGTGCTCGCAAAGGCGTAGTGCGCTCTCCAGCCGGTTCTCCGGTGCCAATTCGATGTGTGTGCGAGCGGTCACACGCACCCACTCGCGCCTCATCGAGTCGCTCAGATCGCCAGGCTTCCATTGAGCATTCTCTTTTGCGGCTTCCGAAACTGCTTCGATGCAGCGGGACATCGTTGCTTCGACAAGGTTATACAACTGTAAATATACGCTCGAATAAAGAATTCGTTGCTGTTGGGTCGTAATGGGATGTTCTGCACCTTCGATCCGTGGCGGTCCTTGTTGGGCCTGGGCTTCCATGGTCGAAAGGAATTCCAGATATGCCTCGACTTCCGCCAGACGCTCTTGGAATCCGATGGCTAAGTTGCTGCTCATTCACTCACCCAGCAGTCGATTTCGCACGAAGCCAGTACGTTCCCGCAGGCGTGCGATGGCATTGGCACCATCCGAACCAGTGACCTTCGTGAAGTTGGCACTGGTCAGCCATGGCGTCACGTTCTCAATGTCGTCGTTGGCGAGGCCGGGGCGGTCGTCCAGTGCGAGGCGTGATCCCACGGCAATGGCTTCGAACCTGGCCCTGGGGGTAGCCTTCCCTTTTGGAGCCCTGCGGAACCCATACGGGAACACCCGTTCGATGAAGTCGATGGCCTCCTGGAACCGCGCGCGGTACCGATCGGCCAATGCCGGATCATTGGCCGCTTCGACGTTCATCTTCTTGACGTAGTTGAAAATGAACTCGGATGGACGATCCTTGTAGCCTTCCAATCCATCGCTGTAGGCGAAGAAGCGGGCAACGAGTTCTTCATGCTCGCGCTCGCTCAAGTCCTTCTTGGATACAGGTGCTAGAGCAACGAACTTCGGAAGCACCGAAAGTTCGATGATGAGATCCATGAAAGGACCAGCAAGAGCACCGCGGCGGACCTCGGCCATGTTGGCGATCTTGCTGCCCGTGTTGATCCGCTCGAACATGTCGAAGCGTGCCTGCTCATCGGCATGTTCGTTGAGCACGATGCCACGTATCGAGCGATTGTTGATCTTCCTTTGGCGGGAATCGGGAAGGTCGGAGAACTTGAAGCCAGACAATGCCGTCAGGCTTTGCAACTCACCGAGCCGAAGGTCGCCGAGCACGAATTCCTCGATCGAACGCAGTCGCTGCGAGCCATCAACGATTTCCAGCTTCCCGTCCGGCATTTCCCAGAAGAAAAGGAATGGAATGGGAAGACCCAAGATCAGAGATTCGATGAATCGGGATTTGCGATCATGCTCCCACGTGTATTCGCGTTGATACGGAGGAACGACGAACTCTCCCTTGCTCATCTTGCTGGCCAAAAGTTCGACAGAATACTCCGTCAGATAGAACTCAATCCTCTTGGAAAGCTCGACGATTTGATCTTCGGCTTGTACGATCTCGTCCTCGGACTTGATGGGCGCCAGTTCTTTCTGCTTTTTCATGTCTTTTCGTCCGAGTTCTGCTTGGCGCGCCGCCCCGATACCTCGGCGGAGGGGGCCGTGTCATGCGTCATCCCCAGTTCGACCAGCCGCCTCACAGCTTCCGGCCTCGTCGGCAGATCGTCCTGTTCCTTGCGCCAACTGTCGATGGCTTCGAGCAGAGCTGCCTGAAAGCGAGTTCCGACGAGGGTGCCCGTGGTTGTGGCGCGTCGTCTTGGCCTTGCATTCATGGGTGATTCGACCGCTATGCATGTTGTCATGTTAACATGATACCACAGAGTCCAGCGTTCCGCGAGCGTTATCCAGCTCCTTTTCCTCGGTCGGGTTCGCTGGTGGCACATGGTGACAATTGGCAGCAGTCCCACGGTGTCGATGCCCCGTCTGCAAGTCCTCGTAGAGCAGAAGATGTTGGCTCGACAACGCCTTATCTTCGGCGGACAGGATGGACTGACGCCGCATCTGTACCCTAAATGTGCGTCCCCCGACATGGCCGGGTCGCGCTGTCGTGCTTCGCATCGAGCCTCGCGGTGCGAGTCCCGCCCCTGGCGGGCTCCCATCGCTGAGGCCTACGGCCCGGCTTCCAGCTTCGGGCCTGCGCGCTTCGCTTGCGTGCGGTTCAGCACACGAGGACGGCCGTTGCCTGTCCAGCCATCTTTCCTGACCTCATCACCTTGTCCGCGACTGTAGCCCACGGCCGGAGGCCGTCAAGGCGCACAGGGCCGTGTCCTCCGCTGCGCCTGCGGGCCGCCCCAACCCTGCGCTCGTTTCCTTGACGCTCCCCGGCCGCGCGCTCCCGACCGTCGCGGGCGATGAACTCAGGAAAGACGGTGGCAACGAGGCCAACCAGGCTCTTCGTGCCCACCGCACAGAAGGCCGAAAGGCTGGGCTCTGAATCTAGCTAGACGTAGTCGCCCAGCACCCGCAGATAGGGCCGCGCCTCCTGGATCAGCAGCACGATGTCGTGGAACAGGGCCTCCGGCGTCACGTGCCCCTCCACCCGGGTTTCGGAGAACAGCAGGATCTTGTTGCCCTCCTGCACCAGGAAGCGGGCCCGTCCGCCCGGCACCGGCGCCGCCTGGATCGCCCGCAGCGCATCGAGAAGCCGGCGGCGGCGCTGCGGCGACTGGGCGCTGTAGGGGATGTGGCCGACCTCCGCCCAGATCTGGCAGACCGCACCGTCGGCGCCGTCGCGCTCGTCGGGGCTCACGGCGACGTGGAAGGGCAGCCCCTCCGCGAAGAAGTTGAGGCGCGACGGCCGCGGCGGCCGGGCGATTCCCAGCACGCCCTCCGGCGTCATGAAGACGGCGTTCATGCCCAGCGGCAGCGAAGCGCGTGCGACCTCCGCCAGGGACGGAATCGCGTCGAGACGGGCGGACAGGGGAACGGACAAGGGCCACCGGCCATTCATCAGGGATCGGGACCCGCAGAATCCGCTGCGGCCCGCTAAAATTCTGTAAAGGCCGGGACGGCGTGACTAGAATGCGCCGCTTTCGAACAGGGGGGTTAAGGGCCGGGGATGACCGCCATCGACACCGTACTCGTACCGATCCATCGCGCGGGCTGGCCGTTCATCGCCGGATTCGCGGTGGTGTCGCTGCTTCTCGGCCTGATGGTCGCGGAACCGTTGGGCTGGCTGGGGCTGCTGCTCACCGCCTGGTGCGTCTATTTCTTCCGCGACCCCGACCGGGTGACGCCGGCCCGCAAGGGGCTGCTGGTCAGCCCCGCCGACGGGCGGGTGACCATGATCGTGCCGGCGGTGCCGCCGCCCGAGCTGGGCATGGGGGAGCAGCCGCGCACCCGCATCTCGATCTTCCTCAACGTCTTCAACGTTCACGTCAACCGCGTGCCGGGCGACGGCGAGGTTGTGGCCGCGGAATACCATCCCGGCCGCTTCCTCAACGCCGCCCTGGACAAGGCGAGCGACGAGAACGAGCGGATGGCGCTGCGCCAGCGCCTGCCCGACGGCCGCGAGATCGCCTATGTCCAGATCGCCGGGCTGGTGGCGCGGCGCATCATCTGCACCCTCAAGCCGGGCCAGGTGGTGCGCGCGGGCGAGCGGTTCGGGCTGATCCGCTTCGGCAGCCGCACCGACGTCTACCTGCCCTACGGGGTGGCGCCGCTGGTCTGCGTCGGCCAGCTGGCGATCGGCGGCGAGACGGTGCTGGCCGACCTCGAGTCCCCTGAACCGCAACGGCATGGCGAGGTGCGTTGATGAAGCGGAACCCGGTCTTCAAGCAGGGCGTCTTCAAGCCCGACGCCTTCCAGCGGCGCCGGACGCGGCGGCCGCACCCGCGCCTCAAGGGGCTGTCGCTCAACCATCTGCTGCCCAACGTGCTGACCGTGCTGGCGCTGTGCGCCGGCCTCACCGGCATCCGCTTCGCCATCCAGGAGCGGTGGGAGCCGGCGGTGACGGCGATCTTCATCGCTGCCGTGCTCGACGCGCTCGACGGGCGCATCGCCCGCCTCCTCAACGGCCAGAGCAAGTTCGGCGCCGAGCTGGACAGCCTGGCCGACGTCATCAGCTTCGGCGTCGCCCCGGCGCTCACCATCTATCTCTGGGCACTCGACGGCGCCGGCAGCCTGGGCTGGATCGCCACCCTGGCGTTCCCGGTGTGCGCCGCGCTGCGCCTGGCGCGCTTCAACTCGCGCCTCGGGGCGCCGGACCTGCCGCCCTTCGCCTTCAACTATTTCACCGGCATTCCCGCGCCGGCCGGGGCGGGGCTGGCGCTGCTGCCGCTGGTCGCCGGATTCGCCACCGACCCCGACGTCACCGGGCACCCGGCCCTGGTGGTGCCGTGGATGCTGGGCATGGGCGGGCTGATGGTGTCGACCATCCCGACCTTCTCGTTCAAGGGGCTGCGGGTGCCGCAGCGGATGGTGGTGCCGGCCCTGGTGGGAGTCGGCCTGCTGGCCGCCTTCCTGGTCAGCCAGCCCTGGTGGACCTTGACGGCGCTGGGGGTCGTGTACCTCGCCAGCCTGCCCTTCTCCGTGGGCCAGTTCCGCAAGCTGCAGCGTGCCGCCGCGCTGATCAAGGACAGCGAGGCGGAGGAGGGCGCCGCACCGCCGCCGGAGGGTGCCGGCACCGGCGGTGCCGCCGGCGCCGCCGTGCCGCCGCCGGCCCCGGACGGCGGCACGCGCCGCTGACCGCCGCGCGCCGGCCGGGCCGGGCCGCGCGTCAGGCCACGGCCTCGAGACGGTGCTCGCCGGTGAGCACCTGGGCCACCCCGGGGATGGTGCGCAGGCAGTTGGCGATGTGGTCGGACTCCGCCCGCGCCAGGCCGCGCACGGCGATCTCGAGGGTCAGGGTCTCGCCGTCCGCGGCGAGGTCGCTGCGCAGCGACAGCGGCACCAGGCCGCGCTTGGCGACCAGTTCGAGCGCCCGCGGCAGCAGCCCGGGGTCCGCGTCGGCGCGCAGCGCGAAGGTGACGGTGCGGCCGGGGTCGGCCGGTCGCGGCTCGGCCACGGGAGCGGCCGGTGAAACAACGGTGACGGTCATGGAGATGGTGTCCTGCTCTGCGGTGGGCAAAACCGGCCGCGGATCAGCGCGGCGCCGGTGCGGCATGGGTCCCGGCCCTCACACGAGGACCGGGCCGCTAATTCGCGCACGCGTCTGGAACAGGCGATGGACCATGCCTCCACATTAGCCGGCCGCCCGGCCGCCGGTCAACCGGCCCGCGTGCGGCCCACCGGCGCGCTGGGCGTGCCCGGCGGCGCTTGGCGTGCGCCGGTCGCCGCGCCACATTCGGCACAGCGCACCCCCGACCCGGACCCGGCCTCCCCCTCCCCGGCCTCCCCTCCTCCTTCGTCAACGGACGCCACCTTGGACATCCTCATCCGCCCCGCCGACGCGGACGACGCCCCCGCCATCGCCCCCCTGGTGCTGATGGCCGGCGGCGGCGTCTACGAGTTCCTGCTGGACGGACTGGTGCCGGGCGTGCCCGCGTGCGACCTCCTCGTGCCGGGGATCGCCGGCCGGAGCGGATCCTTTTCCCACCGCCACATGGCGGTGGCGGTGACCGCGGCGGACGGCCGGGTCGTCGGGGTGGCCCACACCCACCCGACGGATTGGATGCGCGACGCCGACCGCAGCTTCATCCCGGCCGACCGCCTGGCCCACCTCGCCCCGTTCGACACCGCCCACGACTGGGGCAGCCATTTCCTGTCGGCGCTGGCGGTGGAGCCGGGCTGGCGCCGCCATGGCGTGGCCCGCCGCCTGTTGCGCTGGAGCTACGGCCACGCCGTCGAAGGGGGCTACGACCGTCTCACCCTGCACGTGTGGGCCGACAACGCGGCGGCGCGGCGCCTCTACGCCGGGGACGGATTCGACGAGGTCGTGGTGGCGCCGATTCCCTGGCACGAGCGGCTGCCCCACGACGGCGGCAGCGTGCTGATGCGGCGCCGGCTCGACACCCCGGAATCCCCCACCGACGCCCCATAAATGACCGCCGCCGGTTGCTCTCTAGGGTGTGAAGGCATCCACCGTCCCGTCGCGAGGAACGCCGCATGCCCGCCACCAGCCTGGCCGCCGGCTGCCCGGGCCGGGCAGCGACGCGCGCGGCTCGGTCGCTGGGTCAACGGTCTCTTCCTCATCCAGCAGCACTATCGGACCCGCTTCACCTGGGAGCACCTGTGCCCCGAGCGCAACGCGCCGTGGCGGGTCGGCGTCGTCGTTCCCGACCATGTCGCGGTGTCCTTCCGCTTCCACAGCCCCGGCGCCACCAGCCGGATCGTCTCCTGCCGCCCGCCGGCCCAGGACCGGGCCGTCTGCACGACGCGGCAGCGCTGCGCCGTCGCCAGGGGGAAGGACGGCTGAGCCGGGTCGATCCCCGTCCCAGAATGGCGATGGCGCCCCCGGGGCAATTTGCAGTTTGCGAGGACTTTCGCATCCTCACGGCGGCAGGATGCGGAAAGCGGGCGCGCAGCAAACGGCCGACTGGTCGTGCACGTCGCGTCAACCGCTTGGATTCGTTGGAAATCTATAAAATGCGGACGCACGGTGAAGCCGCGGCATCGCGTTTGCTCCTACCGGGGAAACCCATCCACGGAGGACCCAAGATGAACGCCATGACCGCGACCATGCCGACCGCCGACGCCACCGTCGCCGCCACCACGGCGCACAGCCCCGACCGCCGCTTCGACCTCGCCGCTCCGGCCGCGCCCCGCGATCGCGAGCACTCCCTGGCCCCGCTGAAGCCGTCTGCGGAGATGCTGATCGCCGGTTCGCGCGCCGCCGGCGTCTCGGTCGAGGTGGTGTGGAAGATCTACCACGCCATGCTCAAGGAAGCCGCGTGATCCCGCCATACCCTGTGTCGCCGCCGGCAAAGCGGCGGCGACCGGGGATGGAGCGAGGCGACCAAGGATGACGCGGGGGTCGCACCAGGTTGATCCACCCGTCCGTCACCGCCCGACAAGATCAGTTCCTCGCCGCTGCCGAAGCGACCCCCGGACCTGGGTCGTTGAACCCGGAGATGTCGGCGCCACTCCCGCCGAAGACCGCGGTGGGCGCCTGCCCCAGGCCGAGAACGATGCCGGCCTCGCCATAGCCGTACAAGAATACCGCGACCGCCGGGCGGGCCCAGCCTGAAGACCATTACACGAACATCGTGCCGTTGTTCCCGGCGGCGAAGGATGACCGCCGGGCTACCGGTGACGTGGGGGAGCGGATGGGAACCAAGCGGCTCGACGGGTTGGGGATCTCGCCCGGCACGGCGTGCCCATTCCCGTGCGGTGCCGGTGCTGCGGGCACGGGGCGGAGGCGCGGCCGGAGCCCCTGATCCCCCGTTTCGGCTGGGCCGCCGCCCCGGACGCCCTGCCCTGGCGCTGCTCGGTCTGCAACGCGACGGGAGACGCGATCGCGGTGGGGCGCGCCGCGCGCAGGCGCTGAGGCGCCATGGCGTTTACCGACCATGCCGTCGATGAACAAGCCGCGGCCATTGGCCGAGAGCCGGATCCGCCCTGCCATGCCCCCGCCCGGCGCTGAATCGACTCAGGTCTGTCCGTAGGGGAGCAGATGGTTGACCCGTTTCATGGGCACGGGCTGCAAGGCGGACGCCTCCAGCGCGGCAAGCGGCTGGGGCGCAATGATGCCGTGACGGATGATGATGACGTTGTAGGTCTGGTTTGTCGGCGGCGATCCGGGACTGGGATAGGTCTTGTCTTTTACGTTCTGAAATTGTACGTCGTGGTCTTTTCCAAAGCACTCGTGACGGACGAGGACATCTTTTCTGTAGACGCCATTCGCGCGGAGACATCCCGAGCTGTTGTTCGTCGTGACGCATTCATGCGACGGATGGGAAGCCGCCGAAATGCTGGAGATCACGCAGTTCGGGTACAACGACCTCACGCCGTGGGTGGCGCGCCGGTACTCGGAGATGAGCAGCGCCAGGAATCGGTTGAGGCCGTAGTAGGCCGTGATGAAGGGCCCTCGATAGACGACATGCACCTGGGGAGGGTTGCCCAACATCTTGGACACGGCGGACCGCATGGCGTGGTGCCGCGGCTTCAACGCCCCCCGCGCGTTGAGGCCGAGCAATTCGTCCACCGCATCCCGATGGGCCTTCTCCAAGGCAGCGAAGTAGGGCCGTTGGTGGGCATGGCGCAAAACCGGGTCATCGTCGTGCGCCCAGCTGCGTCCCCGATGGGCTTCATCCTCCGCGGACATGATGTTCAGCAGGATGTCGGCGGGGATCTCCGCGCGGGCTTCCAACATCCTGAGGATGTCGATGGGACGCTTGCCGCCGGTCACGATGCGCAGGAAGTCCTGGAGCGCGCCGTCCCCGCTGCCGCTGATCAGCACCGCGTGCGTCCCGTTGACGGCTGACGCGAAGTCATCCGGCCCCCAGAACGGTTGGCCCTCGTAGGCGAGACGGCCGCCGTCTTCGAAGCGGCAGTTCTCGCTTCCGATCCCGAACCCCTGGATGACGGCGGCGACCCTTACGTTCAGAGAGCCGTGCGCCGGATGGTGGAAGCCCACATCCAGACGCTCGGCCACGCCGGACGGGCCGACATGCGGCCATAAGCCGGTCAGAGCGTATCCGAAGTGGGTGGCGAGATTGCCCGAGAGGTGGGACGCCGCGAGATGAAGCTGCCCTTGCCAGTCGATGCTGAGGAGGTCGGCTGATTTCGGCTTGTATGGCAACGGGAGGGCGTTCCCGTTGTACTTCAGGATGCCGCCTCTGAAGTGAACCGCGGGCCAGTCGTACTGGGTCGGATGCAGCTCCCGATTGTCGGCGTAGCTTTGGGCGGTAAACGGCCTGTTGGCCACGTCGACCAGAAATGTCGGCACCCCGAGCTCGGCCGCCGTCATGGCGGCGGAAGCGCCCCCCACTCCGGCGCCGAGCACCAGAAGGGGGCGGTCGTCGCCGATGTCACCGGCCTGGCTCAGGCGATGCGCAATGGTGACGCCGCGCAGCATCTGATCCCGAATGCTGATGGGCGAAGGACCGCTGATCGCGTACCACATCGACGCTCGCCGATGCGCATCGAGAATCGGGTCGCCCATCACACGTCGATCAGCCAGCCAGCATTGTTCAGGCGGCTGCCATCCGTCAGGGGCGCCGTCAGATTGGCGTAGGCCTCGTCGATTCCGGATCGCACGGCGTCCCCCCTCACGAACGCATCGGTGGGGCGGGCGGCGGTGGAGGTCCCCCCGGAAGACGACACCGCGGGGTTGGGGAAGGCAGCGATCACATCCTGCGGCGAACCCAGACGGGCAAGCTCCCGAAAGAGGCCCTGAAAGAGCAGCGCGGACGGCGATGCCTCGTCGTCTTCAAGTTCCTCCGGCGTCACAGTCCTGCTGACGACGGTGGCTCCCGCGTCCGCCAGATTGACGACGCTTTCGCGGTCCAGGCCGGGCGCGTAGACCACCAGGATTGGCCGGACCGCGCCATGGGCGGCGTAATCCCTCAGGATCGCGCGGACAATCCGCTCCGTCTCCTCGGCGAGATCAGCCAAACCGCTCGGGCCGACGGACAACACCAAACAAAAGGCATTAAAGCCAAAACTGCCGGACCAAAATTCTCCGTCCGACCTCCTGGTTTTTGCGCCTGTACGCGGAATTGGCCATAGTTTCGGTCTGGACATTTGCCCTCCCCGATTGCCGCGGGTCGCGTCCGAAACGCTGATGTTAGGGCATTCCTCCGCACACAGGAAGGATTTGGCGGTGGGAGACATCGGAGATTCGGTATCAGAAGTTTGCGAAAACGCCATCTCCCCGTCCCCCAACGGTATCACCACTGAGGGTGGGAATAAGACCACGGGTCCTCCCTCAGGTCAACGTCCGAAAACGCGAGCCGGTTCCAACGAAAACACTTTCGGAAGATTTTTGCTTTCGCTCGGCATGCCCGGCGCATACGCCAGTATTTCGTGCGCGTTGCCGCCGGGTGGCTTCGCCACGACCGCCGCCGGCCGCGCCACACATTGCCGGCGTCGTGCGGGCGGCATCGCTCGAGGCCGGGACGACCCATTGGCCGCCGGGGCGACGCGGAAGCCATGCGGGCACAGGCCGGCCAAGCGTTTCCAAACCGGCGAGCGGGAGCGATGGCGATCAGGCGCCGTCCAAAGACGGTGCGGAAACGGCGCGCAATGGGGGGAGGCCGACCGCCGACGGAACCAGCGCACCATGTCCACCAGTTTGACGTCCTGGAGGAAATGGTGGGCGCGACAGGGATTGAACCTGTGACCCCTCCCGTGTGAAGGGAGTGCTCTCCCGCTGAGCTACGCGCCCGCCGTCGTGCGGTGAGCGGCGTATTTAAGGGGTCGCGGGGCGCCTGTCAACACGGAAAAGCGGCCGCGTCAGCCGCCCAGCCGGGCGAGCGCCGCGGGCAGCTCGGCGAAGCGGTCGATCACCAGGTCGGCGCCGAGGTCGGCCACCGCCATGCGCGGGTAGCCATAGCTGACGGCCACGACGGGCACGCCGGCGGCGCGCGCCGCCGCGACGTCGTTGGCGTTGTCGCCGACCATCGCCGCGGGGCCACCGCCCAGCCGCTCGACCACCCAGGCGAGGTGGCGGCCGTCGGGCTTGCGCACCGCCAGGGTGTCGCCACCGGCCACCGCCCCGAACAGCGCCTCCAGGCCGAGCAACCCCAGCAGCTTGCGGGCGATGCGCTCGGGCTTGTTGGTGCACAGGCCGAGCCGGGCGCCGCCGCCGCGCAGCGCGGCCAGCGTCTCGGCCACCCCGGGGTAGAGGCAGGAGGGCTCCGCCGATTGGGCGAAGTAGAGGTCGAGGTAGCGGCCCACCACCGCCTCCAGGGCGCCCTCCTGCACCGGTGTCCCGGTGGCCGCGAAGGCCTGGCGCACCAGGGCGGCGGAGCCGTCGCCGACCATGCCGCGCACCTCCGCCACCGACAGCGGGCGCCGGCCGTGCTCGGCCAGCGTGGCGCCGAGGGCGCGGGCGATGTCCGGGGCGCTGTCGATCAGCGTGCCGTCGAGGTCGAAGACCAGGACGGTGGGACGCGGGCCGGGCGGACGGGGGGCGGTCATCGGTGCGGCCTCCTCGACGGGGTGCGACGGCCCCCTGCATACCCCGTTCGCGCCCGCGCCCGGAAGGCGCAATCGGCGGCGGGCGGGGGCGGTACGCCGACCGGCGGCGTTGCGGTGCGGGCGGGCACTCCATACCTCGGTCTCATGGGCAACGGCGTCCCCGGATCGTGTGACGGGGCGTTACAAAAGTTGACTTGGGTGCGCCCGGCGGACTGTGTCATCTAGGCGCGCCGCCCCTCCGGGCGCGTCGTGCGCCACGCCGAACCAAGGGTCGAAACAGGGATTGCCATGAGCCATCGCCCTCTCGCTTGCGTCATCCTTGCGGCCGGCAAGGGAACGCGCATGAAGTCCGACCTGCCCAAGGTGCTCCACCGCGTCGCCGGGCGGCCGATGATCGGCCACGTGCTGGCCGCGGTGGCGGCGCTCGACCCCGACCACGTGGTGGTGGTGGTCGGTCCGGGGATGGACGACGTGGCGGCCGCGGTCGCCCCCTATCCCACCGCCGTCCAGGAACGCCAGCGCGGCACCGCCGACGCGGTGCGCGCCGCCTTCGGTCTGCTGGAGGGGTTCCGCGGCGACGTGCTGGTGCTCTACGGCGACACCCCGCTGGTCACCCCCGACACCCTGCGCGCCATGGTCCGCGCCCGCGAGCAGGCCAGCGACCCGGCGGTGGTGGTGCTGGGCATGCGCCCCGACGAGCCCGGCGCCTACGGCCGCCTCATCCTCAACGCCCGGGGCGGGCTGGAGAAGATCGTCGAGTACCTCGACGCCACCCCGGAGGAGCGGGCGGTCGGCCTGTGCAACGCCGGGCTGATGGCCTTCGACGGCAGCCGCATGGCGGCGCTGATCGGGCGCGTCGGCAACGCCAACGCCAAGGGCGAGTACTACCTGACCGACGTGGTGCAGATCGCCCGGGCCGAGGCGATGCCCTGCGCCGTGGTGGAGGGTGCGCCGGCCGAGGTGATCGGCGTCAACTCCCGGGCCGAGCTGGCGGAGGTGGAGCGCATCATGCAGCGCCGCCTGCGCAAGGCGGCGATGGACAACGGCGCCACCCTGGTCGACCCGGACAGCGTCACCTTCTCCTACGACACCCGGCTGGGCCGCGACGTGGTGGTCGGCCCCTGCGTGGTCTTCGCCCCCGGCGTCAGCGTCGGCGACCGGGTGGAGATCCGCCCGTTCTGCCACCTCGAGCAGGTGCGCGTCGACGACGGCGCCCAGATCGGCCCCTACGCCCGGCTGCGCCCGGGGGCGGAGATCGGGCCCGACGCCCACATCGGCAACTTCGTCGAGATCAAGAACGCGCGGATCGAGGCGGGGGCCAAGGTCAACCACCTCACCTACATCGGCGACGCCCGGGTCGGCGCCCGTGCCAATGTCGGCGCCGGCACCATCACCTGCAACTACGACGGCTTCGCCAAGCACCGCACCGAGATCGGCGCCGGCGCCTTCATCGGCTCCAACACCGCGCTGGTGGCGCCGGTGCGGGTCGGCGACGGCGCCATCGTCGGGGCCGGCAGCGTGGTCACCCTGGACGTGCCCGCCGACGCCCTGGCGGTGGCCCGCGGCCGGCAACAGGCCTACCCCGACTGGGCCGCCGATTTCCGCGAACGGAAGCGAAACGAGACCGCGAAAAAGGCGTAAGATCGGGGCTTCGGACCCCGCAGGCGACGCCCCGGCCGGGCGACCGGCGACACCCGCGACACCTTTCAGGAGAACGGTTCGACATGTGCGGCATCATCGGCATCATCGGCATCCACGACGCGGCCCCGCGCCTGGTCGAAGGCCTGCGTCGCCTGGAGTACCGCGGTTACGACAGCGCCGGCGTGGCGACGCTGATCAACGGCCACATCGACCGCCGCCGGGCCGAGGGCAAGCTCTCGAACCTCGACATGAAGCTGCGGGACGACCCCCTGGCCGGCACCGTGGGCATCGGCCACACCCGCTGGGCCACCCACGGCGGCCCCACCGAGGTCAACGCCCACCCCCACGCCACGCCGCGGGTGGCGGTGGTGCACAACGGCATCATCGAGAACTACGCCGCGCTCAAGGCCGAGCTGATGGGCCACGGCTACGTCTTCGAGAGCGCCACCGACACCGAGGTGATCGCCCACCTCGTCACCCACTACCTGGAACACCACGGCCTGGCGCCGGCCGAGGCCGCCAGCGCGGCCTTCAAGCGCTTCGAGGGCGCCTTCGCCCTGGTGCTGATCTTCGCCGGGGAGCACGAGCTGATGATCGGCGCCCGCCACGGCACCCCGCTGGCGGTGGGCTACGGCGACGGCGAGATGTACCTGGCCTCCGACGCCTTCGCCCTGGCGCCGCTAACCAACCAGATCTGCTATCTGGAGGACGGCGACTGGGTGGAGGTGACGCGCACCGGCTGCACCGTCCACGACGCCGGCGACGCCGTGGTGCAGCGGCCGGTGAAGACCACCGCGGTGTCCGGCGCGCTGATCGGCAAGGACGGCTACCGCCACTACATGCTGAAGGAGATCTACGAGCAGCCCCAGGTGATCGGCGACACGCTCAGCGCCTACATCAACCCGGAGACCTCCTACATCACCCTGCCCGAGTTCCCCTTCGACGTCGCCAAGGCGCCGCGCATCACCATCGTCGCCTGCGGCACCGCCTATTACGCCGGGCTGGTCGCCAAGTACTGGTTCGAGACCCTGGCCCGGGTGCCGGTCGAGATCGACATCGCGTCGGAGTTCCGCTACCGCGAGGCGCCGATGCCCGAGGGCGGCGTCGCCGTCTTCATCTCCCAGTCCGGCGAGACCCTCGACACCCTGGAGGCGCTGCGCTACTGCAAGCGCCAGGGCCAGCACATCCTCTCCATCGTCAACGTGCCGGAGAGCACCATCGCCCGCGAGAGCGACGCGGTGCTCTACACCATGGCGGGACCGGAGATCGGCGTCGCCTCGACCAAGGCCTTCACCACCCAGCTCACCACCCTGGCCTGCCTGGCGGTGACGGTGGGCCGCGCCCGCGGCGCCATCGCGCCGGACCGCCTGCGCGCCATCGCCCAGGCCCTGCGCGAGGTGCCGGCCCGCGCCGCCGAGGTGCTGGCCCATGACGAGCGCCTGCGCGAGCTGGCCATGGAGGTGGCGGAGGCCCGCGACGTCCTCTACCTGGGCCGCGGCGCCATGTACCCGCTGGCCTTGGAGGGCGCCCTGAAGCTGAAGGAGATCAGCTACATCCACGCCGAAGGCTACGCCGCGGGCGAGCTCAAGCACGGGCCGATCGCGCTGATCGACGATTCCGTGCCGGTGATCGTCCTGGTGCCCTCCGACCACCTGTTCGAGAAGGTGGTGTCGAACGTGCAGGAGGTCTGCGCCCGCTCGGGCAAGGTCCTGCTGCTGGCCGACAAGAAGGGCATCGACCGGCTGTCCGACAAGGTGCGCTGGTCGGTGGAACTGCCGGCCTGCGACCCGCTGGTGGCCCCGCTGCTCTACGCCATCCCGGTGCAGCTGCTGGCCTACCACACTGCGGTGCTCAAGGGCACCGACGTCGACCAGCCCCGCAACCTCGCCAAGAGCGTCACGGTGGAGTGACGGGGAACCGCGGTCGGGGCCGGGGACGCGCGCCCCGGCCCTTGAACCGCGCCGGCGCCTCTGGGACAGTCGCCCCCGCGGGCGACCGCCGGCCGGGGGGCCGGGCCGGCGCCCCGGGGAGCCGAGGAGCGCCATGTCCGTCATCATCCACGGCATCAAGACCTGCGACACCATGAAGAAGGCCCGGGCCTGGCTGGACGGCCATGGCGTCGCGTACACCTTCCACGACTACAAGACGTCCGGCGCCAGCCGCGACGCCCTGGAGCGCTGGTGCGCCGCCGCCGGGTGGGAGACGGTGCTGAACCGGGCCGGCACCACCTTCCGCAAGCTGACCGACGCGGCCAAGACCGGCCTCGACCAGGACAAGGCCATCGCCCTGATGCTCGACCAGCCCTCCATGATCAAGCGGCCGGTGCTGGAGACGGGCGACACCGTCGAGATCGGCTTCCGGCCGGAGCGCTACGCCGCGCTGTTCGGCGGCTGACCGGGCGGCGCGGTGCCGCACCCGTCCGGCCGGTAGGGGTGCCGGCGCCGCCACTCCGCCAGCTCCGCCGCCGACAGGCGGGCCCCCGCCATGGCCGGGCGGCGGCCGTCGAGGGCGGCCAGCACCGTGCCGTCGGGGGCGACGATGCGGCTGTGGCCGCGGAAGCGGAAGGCGCCGTCGGGGCCGGCCGCGTCGGCGTAGACCAGGTAGCTGACGTTCTCGTAGGCCCGTGCCGGGACCAGGGCGTCGGGGATCACGCCATAGCGCTCGTTGGTGGCGCTCAGCACCACCAGGGTGTCGGCGCCCCGGGCGGCGAGGTCGCGCGCCGGTTCCGGCCGGTCGAGGTCATGGCAGATCAGGAGGCCCAGGTGGAAGCCGTTCCACGCCAGAACGGGGAACGGGAAGCCCGGCGCGAAGAGCGCGTGCTCGTAGGCACCCCACAGGTTCAGCTTGCGGTAGATCCCGCCGATCTCGCCGTCGGGCAGGACCACCAGGGCGGCGTTGTACAGGGCGTCGCCGTCGCGCTCGGCGAAGCCGGCGACCAGCCCGGTCCCGGCCGCGGCGACCAGGGCGCGCAGGCGGCCGACCAGGGCGTCGTCGCGGGTCAGGGCGAGACGCCGCACCCGCCCGGCGTCGCCGTAGCCGCACAGGGCCAGCTCCGGCAACACCACAAGGTCCGCCCCGGCGGCGTCGTGCAGGGTGCCGGCCACCAGGGCCAGCATCTCCTCCCGGGTCTCCGGCGCGCCGTCGGGCTGGACGACGCGCACGTCGAGCCGCCCCGGCGTCACCGCGGTGCCTCCGCGGGGGTCACTCGCAGCTCCACGTCGCGGGGCCGGCCGTCGGCGCCGTTGATGACGATCAGGTCCTGGGGACAGGCCGAGACGGCGAACAGGCAGTCCATCTCCGCCTCCAGCAACACGAAGTCGCCCGGCGCCGCGGCGCCGGGATGGTCCGTGAGGTCCCGGTCGCCCTCCACCACCGTGTGCATGAACAGGTTCCACGGGGTCGGCACGATACCGGCCGGGAGCCCGTACCCGGCGGCCGCCATTGCGCCGCGCAGGTTGTCGGCGCAGTTGGCGTGCTCCCCCTCGACGCCGTAGTAGAGGCGGTAGCTCTCCGCGCAGCAGGCCGGGCACAGGGTGTCGTGGACACCCGGCGAGCGGTCCTCGACCAGCCGCAGGATCGGCCGCAGCCGGTTGGTGACCAGCACGTCGCCCGGCCGGAACATCAGGCGGTAGTGGTGGACGCGGGAATGCTCCATGGACAGGTATTCGACGCCGCCCTCGGGGGCGGCGGGGAACGCCCAGGTGTCCACCACCTGCCCGCCATGGGTGTTCACCACGGCGACCCGGTCCCCCATCTTCAGGGGGACCGTGCGCGCCGTGCGCGCGGGCACCCGGACGACGATCCCCGCCACGCCGCCGGCCTCAGTAGTCAAAGCGGTCACGCCAGCGCCGGGAGAACACCGCCCGGTCGTCCTCGAAAGCCTCGTACGCCGCCTCCAGCACCAGCTTGCCGTCCTCCCAGAACACGTCGCTGCGGCTCTCCAGGCGGACCGCCCAGCCCGGCCGCTCGTAGCGCTGCACGCTCTCGAAACGGGCCCGCGCCGACGCGGGATCGCCGGGCAGGATGGAATAGCCGTGGCCGCCGCGCCCGCCCATGGTCAGCTCGCCCAGGCGCACCGTGGCGCGCCGGCTGCGCGAGGTCAGCTCGGACCGCCCGGTCGTGGCGTCCCAGGACACGGTGCGGACGATGTCGCCGGGCTCCACCGTCTCGCACGGGATCGGCGGTGCCGACACCGCGGCGGGGAAGTCCGGCAGGTCGTGGACCGCCGCGGCGGGCATGCCGGGCAGCCGGAACAGCGTGGTGGCGGGATAGAGGGTGATGCCCCCCTTGGCGTGCTCGGGCCACACGAAGGGCCAGTAGGTGGTGGAGAGGGCGAGGCGGATGCGGTTACCGGGGGCGAAGGCGTGGGCCACCCCCTTCAGCGGGATCTCGTGGAAAAAGCGCTCTCCCGCCGCCACGCCGGCCGGGCGGCGGATGCGCCGCACCGCCAGGGTGACGCGCGCCGAGGTGCCGTCGGCGGCCACCTCGTTCAGGCGCACGACCACCGTCGCCGTCTCGCCGTCCATGGCGAGGTCGAGGCCGAGGCGGGGAATGCCGACCACCTCCACCGTCTCGCGCAGGACCGGGGTGTCGAAGCACACCGACAGCCCGTCGTCCATGCGGTTGTCGGCCTGGAACTCCGGCCCGTCGCCGCCGCCGTCCAGCGGGCACCACTCCCCGGCGTAGGCGCCGAGGTGCTGGGGCGTGTCGACGCGCACCGGCGTCGGGTCGGCCGGCGGTGCCGCGGTGAGGGAGCGGTCGGAGAGGTGGAAGGTGACGGGCGCGCCCTCGCACGGCCAGCCCGGCACGGCGATCCAGCGTCCGTCGATCGCCGGGTGGCGCGGGTGCGGCTTGAGGTCCCGGCCGACCCACAGGCGCAGCATCGGCTCGTCCATGATCCCGGTGTCCTCGTCCAGCAGCCAGTGACGCCACCAGCGCATGCACTCCTCCAGGAAGCCGATGGTCGGGCCGGGCACGCCCCAGTTCGGGTACATGTGGGTCCACGGCCCGATCAGCCCCTTGCGCGGCCCCTTCAGGTTCTCCATCAGCCGCAGCACGGGGTCGGAGTAGCCATCGGTCCAGCCGGTCACGGCGTAGACCGCGCACTCGATGGCGTCGTAGGTCTCGCAGACCGATCCGTGCTTCCAGAATTCGTCCCGCTCCATGTGGGCGAACCAACGTTTGAGCGGCGGCTCCAGGTTCTCCAGCCGGTTCATCCACATCTCGCGCCAGCGCTCGCCCACATGGGCGGGGTCGGCCGGCCGGCCGAGCTGGGCGAACAGGCCGGACCCCCACTGCATGCCGTCGATCAGCAGGCCGCCGCCCATGAAGTGGACGTCGTCGGCGTAGCGGTCGTCGGTGGAGCAGCAGGTGACGATGGCCTTCAGCGCCGGCGGCCGGCGCGCGGCGATCTGCAACCCGGCGAAGCCGCCCCAGGAGATGCCGATGATGCCGACCTTGCCGTTGCACCAGTCCTGGGTGGCCAGCCAGGCGATGACCTCGCAGGCGTCGTCCTGCTCCTGCTTCAGGTATTCGTCGTGGAGCAGCCCGTCGGAGTTGCCGCTGCCGCGCAGGTCCACCCGGACCGACGCGATGCCGTTCATGGCGAAGTAGCCATGCACCATGGAATCGCCGACCGCCGTGTTGTCGGACTGGCGGTAGGGGATCCACTCCAGCACCACCGGGACCGTCGCCGCCACCGGTGTCTCCGGCAGCCACAGCCGCCCGGTCAGCACAGCGCCGTCGCTCATGGGGATGGTGATCTGCCGGTAGGGCGGCGGCCGATCACCGAGATACGTGTTCTCCATGGAAGGTCCTTCAGGGGTTGTGCGGCGGAAGGCCGGGGGCGACGGGGATCGGCAGCGCGGGGACCGGCTCGGGATGGTCCGGCAGGCGGCCCACGGCGAGCGCCGTGGCGGCGCACAGGACACCGCCGGCGACGAAGGTGAACGGCATGCCCAGCCAGTCGCCGAGCGCGCCGACGACCAGGGAGCCCAGCGGCACCGTGCCCAGCATCATCATCGAGTACATGGCCATCACCCGCCCGCGGAACGCCGGCGGGGCGAAGTGCTGCAGCAGGGTGTTGGAGGCGAGGTTCTGCGACAGGATGGCGAAGCCCATGGGCAGCGCCAGGGCCGCGGTGAGAACCAGGTCGCCGGACCAGCCGATGCCGATCTGCACCAGCCCCAGCAGCAGCGTCGACCACACGGGGTAGCGCCGCAACACGGCAAGGTCGTCGAACACGGTGAGGGTGATGGCCGCGGCGACCGCGCCGACCCCGGTGATGCTCATGAGCATGCCGGCGACGCTGGCGTCGGAGTGCAGCATCTGGTTGGCCAGGGCCGGCAGGAACGAGAAGTAGGGCACGCTGGTGAAGCTGCACACGCCCACCAGCAGCAGGATGCGCACGGCGGTGGCGTGGCCGCGCACGAAGGCGAAGCCGCGCCGCATCTCGGTGAGGAAGCCCTCGCCGCGCACCCGCGGCTCCTGGGGCCGGTCGACCAGGGTCGCCAGGGTCAGCAGCATCGGCGCGTAGGCCAGCGCCTTCAGCACGAAGCACCAGCCCTCGCCGAACGACGCGACGATGGCCCCGCCAACGGCCGGGCCGACCAGGCGGGCGGCGTTGAACAGCATGGAGTTGAGGGCGATGGCGTTGCGCAGGTCGTCGATCCCGACCAGCTCGGCCACGAAGGCCTGGCGGGCCGGGCTGTCGAAGGCCGTCACCACGCCGATCGCCAGGGTGAGGGCGAGCACGATCTCCACCGTCACCCGGCCGCTCAGGGTGAGGCCGGCCAGCACCACCACCAGGCCGATGAACGCGCCCTGGGTGATCATCAGCAGGCGGCGGCGGTCCATGCGGTCGCACACCGTGCCGGCCACCGGCCCCAGCAGGAAGGTCGGGCCGAGGTCGCACAGGGCCAGCAGGCCGAGCAGCCACGGCGAGGCGCTGAGCCGCCACATCAGCCAGCCGATCGCCAGGGAATGGAGCCAGGAGCCCACGACCAACGGCGTCTGGGCCAGGAAGTAGCGGCGGTAGAGCGGGTTGCGCAGCGCCCGCCCGGCCCGCTGCCGCCAGCGGGCGGGGGCCGGATCGGGGGTCGGCACGCCGCTTGGCACGGGGTGTCTCACGCCGCCCTCCGGGCCGCAAGGCGGCGTCCGGCACGGGCCGGACGCCGGGGCAAGCAGCCCGGAACGGGGCCCGGGCTCCAACGGGGGATCATTCCGCCGCCATCTCCCGCAACAGCGCCCACTGGCCGTCCGGCGTCCACGCGCCCTTGAAGCCCTTGGGCGACAGCCAGGCGTTGACGCCGTGGTAGAGGAAGACGTAGGCCCCGGTCTCCTCCAGCTTGTCCTGGAGGTCGACGTACAGGGCGGCGCGCACCGCCGGGTCGGACTCCTCCGCAGCCTTGGCGTTCTGGTCGTCCCAGGCGGCGTCGCAGGTGCGCTGGAAGTTCCACACCCCGACCTGGTCGCACTTGAACCATTCGGTGACCCAGCTGGGGTCCGGCGCGGTGGTGAAGGTGATGAAGAACAGCTCGATGTCCTTCCAGGTGCCGCCCTCCTTGTCCTGCTGCTGGGCGGTCAGGGTCGCCTCGTCCATCTGGCGGACGTCCAGGGTGATCCCCACCACGGCGAGCTGGGCCTGCATGACCTGGGCCGCCACCAGCAGGTCGGCGTCGGTGCCGAACTCCAGCTTCAGGCGCAGGTTTGTCACGCCGGCCTCGGCCAGCAGGTCCTTGGCGGCGACGGGGTCGTAGGGGTAGAGCAGGCGGTCGCGCGCCCCCAGCAGCGGTGGCGGGATGATGCCGTAGGCCTGGGTCACCGCGTCGCCGAAGGTGCCGCCGACCACCTCGGGCACGTTGATCGCCCGCTGGATGGCCCGGCGCACCCGCACGTCGGCCAGCTTGGGGTTCTCGATGTTCATGCCCATCCAGGTGTAGGCCAGGGCCGGCTTGACCGTCAGGTCGGCGGCGCCGCCGCCGCGCAGCGCGATGGAGCTGACCGCGATCTGGGTGACGTCGAGATCGCCGGCGTCGAACGCCGTCTCGGCTGCGGTCTTGTCGCCGACCGGGTAGAGCTGGATCTCGTCGAACCAGGGCTGCGGGCCGGTCCAGTCCGGGTCGCGGGTGAGCGTGATGCGCTCGTTGGGCTGCCACTTGGTCAGGGCGTAGGGGCCGCAGGTCGCCAGCGGGTCGGTGCCGATGACGCCGCCGGCCTTCTCCACCGCCGCCTTGCAGACGATCAGGCCCGACGCGTGCGGCAGGGTGCTGGTGAACAGCGGCGCGAACGGCTTCTTCAGGCGGATCACCCCGGTCAGCTCACCGGTCACCTCCACCGTGTCCAGCGCCGCCCAGTCCGAGGCGTAGACGGCGTTGACCTTGGGATCGGCGAAGCGCTCGTAGGAGTACTTCACGTCCTCGGCGGTCACCGGGCCGAAGCCGTTGGTCCAGGTCAGGCCCGGCCGCAGCCGGAAGGGGATGGCCAGCGGGTCGGCCGGGTCGAGGCTCTCGGCGGCATCGAGCTGCCAGCCCCATTCGTCGCCCGCCTTGAACTGGACGAGTCCGCAGAAGATGGCGAACATCACCGTCTCGTCGTACCAGCCGCCACGGGTCGCCGGGTCGAGGTTGCGGATGTCGCCGTCGTTGCGGATCTTCAGGGTGCGGCCGTCGATGGCGAAGGCGGCGCGGCTGCCCACGAGGGTGGAACCGACGACGCCGAGGGTGGCGGCGCTCAGCGCCTTGAGCATCTGCCGGCGGTGGAGGATGGGCGGGATCATCGGGGGCTCCATGCGGTTGACGGGGTGGGCGCCGCCGGCTCCGGCCGGCCGAGCGGAAGCGGGGTCTGCGGGAAGTGGCAGCGGACCTGGTGGCCGGCGCCCAGCACCCGCTCGGGCGGCGCCTCGCGCCGGCACAGGTCCTGGGCGAGGGGACAGCGGGTGTGGAACGCGCAGCCCGGCGGGCGCCGGCGCAGGCCCGGCACCTCGCCGCGCAGGGGCGGGCCGCCGCCTCCGGCGTCGTGGGCGCTCAGCAGGGCCCGGGTGTAGGGGTGGGCCGGGCGGGCGAACAGGTCGGCGGTGCGCGCGCATTCGACGATCCGCCCGAGATACATCACGGCGACCCGGTCGGTGACGTGGCGGGCGACCGCAAGGTTGTGGGTGATGAACAGGAAACTGACCCCCGCGGACGCCTGGATGGCGGCCAGCAGGTTCAGCAGCTCCCCCTGCACCGACAGGTCCAGCCCGGCCGTCGGCTCGTCGGCGATCACCAGCTTCGGGCGCAGGGCCAGCGCCCGCGCGACGGTGACCCGGCGGGCCTGGCCGCCGGACACCTGGTGGGGAAAGCGGTCGGCAAAGCCGGCCGGCAGCCCGACCTCCTCCAGCAACTCCACCGCCCGGCGCTGGCGCTCCGCGGCGCCGGCCCCTTGGATCGCCAGGGGCTCGGTGATGGAGGTGGCGAGCCGCATCCGGGGGTCCAGCGCCGCCATCGGGTCCTGGAACATGAAGCCGATGTTGCGGCGGATCTCCCGCCACAGCGCGTCCTTGCGCCCGGTGACGGCGGCACCGGCCACCGTGATCGAGCCGGCGGCGATGGGGGCGATTCCGCCGATGGCCCGGCCCAGCGTGGTCTTGCCGCTGCCGCTCTCGCCGACCAATCCCAGCGTCTCGCCCTGCCCCACCGTGAGGCTGACGCGGTCGAGCACCACCACCTCGCGGGGCTCGCCGCGCAGGGCGTCGAGCACGGAGCCGACGGGGTAGCGCACGACCAGGTCGTTGACTTCGAGGAGGGGGGTCATGGCGCGCTCACCAGATGGCAGGAGACCCGGCCCGGACCGACGTCCCTGGCCGCCGGGCGCTCGCGGTGGCAGGCCGCCACCGCCTCGGCGCAGCGGGTCGAGAAGACGCAGCCCGGCGGCAGGGCGGCCGGGCTGGGCACCGTGCCGGGGATCGTCGGCAGGGCGCGCGACGCGACGGTGATGCGGGCGGGGTCGCAGGCCAGCAGCGCCCGGGTGTAGGGATGGCGGGGCCGGTCCAGCACGGCGCCCACCGGGCCGCTCTCCACCAGTTCGCCGGCGTACATCACGGCGACGTCGTCGCACAGCCGGCGCACCACCCCCATGTCGTGGGTGACGAAGACGATGGACCCGTCGACCGCGCCGCGCATGGCGCGGATGATCTCGATCACCTCGGCCTCGGTGGTGGCATCGAGCGCCGTCGTCGGCTCGTCGGCGATCAGCAGCGTCGGCCCGACCAGCAGGGCCGCGGCGATCGCCACCCGCTGGCGCAGCCCGCCCGAGAGCTGGTGCGGGTACTGGCCCATCCGCACCATGGGATCGGAGAGGCCGACGCGGCCCAGCATCTCCGCCGCCCGCGCCCGCTTGTCGGCCCTGGACAGGCCGTCCAGCCGGTGCTGGAACTCCACCAGCTGGGTGCCGATGGGGATGACGGGGTTGAGCGCGGTGAACGGGTCCTGGGACACGGTGGCGACGGTGCGGCCGCGCAGGGCGCGGCGCTCGCGCTCGTCCATCGCATAGAGATCGCGGCCGTCGATGCGGATGGTACCGCCGATGCGCGCGCTGCGCGGCAGCAGGGCCAGCATGGCGCCGACCATGCTCGACTTGCCCGACCCGCTTTCGCCCACCAGGCCCAGGATGCGGCCGCGGCCCACCGACAGCGTCACGTCGCGCACCGCCGGCACCGGGCCGCCGTCGCCGTGGTAGGTGATGGAGAAGCCGTCGATGGCGACGATGGGATCGGCGTTCATCGCCGTCCTCCGCTCTTGGGATCGAGCAGGTCGCGCAGCGCCTCGCCCAGGAAGGTGAAGGCGACGGTGGCGATCACCACCGGCAGCCCCGCGGCGATGGCGATGTGCGGCGCCTGGCGCAGGAAGCTGTAGCCGTCGCTCAGCATCGTGCCCCAGCTCGGGTCGGGCGGCTGGATGCCCTGGCCCAGGAAGGACAGCCCGGATTCGATGCCGATCACCGCGGGGATGTCCATGGCGATCAGCACGACGATCGGACCCAGCAGGTTCGGCACCAGATGGGTGAGCGCGATGCGCAGGCGCGAGGCCCCCATCACCTCGGCGGCGGTGACGAAGTCGGTGCGGCGCAGCACCAGCACCTGGTTGCGCACCACCCGGAAATAGCCGGGGGCCATGGCGAAGGCGATGACCGCCACCAGGGTGGCGAGGCTGGGGCCGTGGATCGCCACGATGGCCAGCGCGAACAGGATCATCGGCAGGGCCCGCATGGCGTCGCACCACAGCACCAGCAGGCCGTCGATCCAGCGCCCGCCCAGCCCCGCGGCGATGCCCAGCGCCGCCCCCAGGCCGAGCGCGGCCAGCGTCCCGGTCAGCGCCACCTTGAGGGCGACGCCGGTGCCGTGGATGACCCGGGACAGCACGTCGCGGCCGAGCTGGTCGGTGCCCAGCCAATGGGCCCAGGAGGGCCCCTGGAAGCGGAGCCGCGGCGCGATGCGCACGGGATCGAAGGGTGCGATCCACGGCGCCAGCAGGGCGCAGGCGACCAGCGCGACGACGACGGCCAGGGCCACCGCACCGGCCGGATTGGCCAGCAGCCGGCGCATCCCGGCGGCCATGGCGCCGGCCGCGGGGCTGCGCCAGGCCGCGCCGACGCGCCCCAACGGGCCGTTCCGGGACGGCGCGTCCGGCACGCCCGCCACCCTCAGGCCTCCTTCCGGACGCGGGGGTCGAGAACCGCGGCCAGCACGTCGGTCGCCAGGTTGGCGATGACGTAGAGCACGGTGGTCACGACCACGGTGCCGAGCAGCACCGGGAAGTTCCGCGCGGTCACCGCACCATAGGCCAGGGAGCCCAGGCCGGGGCGGGAGAACACCACCTCCACCAGCACCGCGCCGGACAGCAGGTTGCCGAGCCCGACGCCGATCACCGCCACCACCGGGATCAGGGCGATGGGCAGGCCGAAGCGGAGCGCGATCCGCGTGTCGGAGACGCCGAACGCCCGGTAGGTGCGCACGTGGTTCTCGTGCAGCGTCTCCAGCAGCGAGGCCCTCACCAGGCGGGCGATGTAGCCGACCCAGCCGATCCCCACCGCGAAGGCCGGCAGCACGAGGTGGTGGAGCTGGTCGCCGAGATCCCCCGCCTCCCCCGCCCCCATCGCGGGGAACCAGCCCAGGGTCACCGCGAACAGGATCAGCGCGTAGATCGCCAGCAGGAAGGACGGCAGCGCGATCACGCTGGTCGAGAACAGCCCGACGGCCCCGTCGGTCCAGCCGTTGGGCCGCAGCGCCGACAGGGTGCCCAGGGGCACCCCCAGGACGACCGCCCAGCCCAGCCCGGCCATCGCCAGGGTCACCGTCTTGGGCAAGGCCGCCGTCACCAGGACCAGCACCGGCTGGCGGGTCAGCAGGTCGGTGCCGAGGTCGCCGCGCGCCAGGTTGCCGAGGAAGCGGAACGCCTGCACGACGATGGAGCGGTCGAGGCCCATCGCCGCGCGGAACACCTGCTTCTGGGCCTCCGTGGCGCGCGGCCCCAGGGCGATGGTCGCCGGGTCGCCGGGCACCAGGTAGATCAGGCAGAACAGGATCAGCAGGGCGGTCAGCAGCACGCCGATCGACAGGACGAGCTGCCGCAGAACGTATCCAGTCACATCGCGACTCCGCTGCGGATTCCACGGGGCGGGCGTAGCGGCGTCGCCCGTCGGGGTGCGGCGCGCTCTCGTGATATTCTTTGTAAGATATTACAGGATGCACTACGCTGCGCAAGCCGCTTTTTTGCGGTGCGTCATGGCGATCCACGCGGCGGGGTCCGCGGCCGTGGCGCAACAAATCAAAAGGGCTGGAGGAACGAGGAATGGCGAGCAACGCCGGCAACGCGCGCGACGGCGCGGGGCGCCGCGGCAAGGCGTCCCTGGCCGATCGCGCCTACGACGCGATCCGCCGGGACATCGTGTCGTGCACCCTGAAGCCGGGGGACGAGTTCACCGAGATGGACATCGCGGCCCGCATCGACATGAGCAAGACGCCGGTGCGCGAAGCGCTGATGCGCCTGCAGTTCGACGGCCTGGTGAAGGCCTACCCGCGGCGCGGCTACATGGTGCAGCCGATCAAGGTCTCCCACATCAACGACATCTTCGACCTTCGGGTGATCCTGGAGCGCGGCGCGACGGAGCTGGCGGTGGCCCGGGCCGGTGCCGCGGAGCTGGACGAACTGGCCGCGCTGGCCGGCGCCATTCCCCAGGAGCGCTACCGCGACGACGCCGACCGCGCCCACGACGTGAACGACGCGTTCCACTCCGGCATTGCCCGCGCCGCCCGCAACGAACGCCTGCACCGCACCGTGGGCCAGTTGCTGAAGGAGCTGGAGCGGTTCTTCTTCATCGAGGCGCGGGCGACGGTGGCGCGGCCGGTCACCTACGCCACCCATCTCGACGTCGTCGAGGCGATGCGGCGCGGCGACGCGAAGGCCGCCGGCGACGCCATGGTCGACCATCTCGAGGGGACGCGGCACACCCTGCTCGCCTCCGTTCTCGACATCAACCGCCACACGCCGATCCTGCTGTGAGGCGCCGGAGAGGGGGGCGAAAAAAGCGGTGCGGCGCCGCAAATCGATGTTTGCCCCGGCAAATCCCTTGCGCTATGGTGCGCTTCCGCTGACGGGGACCCGTAGCTCAGCTGGATAGAGCGCTGCCCTCCGAAGGCAGAGGTCACAGGTTCGAATCCTGTCGGGTCCGCCAGCGTCTCCCATGCTTTTCAAGTTTATGGCCGCCACCTTGGGCATCTGTCCCGGCGGCACCACGGCGGTGTCGTGGCTTCCCGCGCCAGTCCGCAGGAAAGACGACGCTGGCTTCCGATAGCCATCATGAATTCCCAGATGTTACAGTGGCTCTGAGGGGCCTATCTCCCGTTGCCAGACTGCCAAGGAGGGCACCATGGCTCAGAAGAAGCTCAAGGGCGACGCGCATCGGACGAACGTCGAGGTCAACAGCATCATTGAAGCCGAACACCCGGCCGCGCCCGCACGCTCCTTCGAGCCTCGCCCGGCAAAGGACAAAGCCGACATCGATGCCCGATTGGAACGGGTGATGACGAAGATTTCCAAAACGCGCGCGTACCTTGGCCGATGAACCTCTCTGGCTGACCGCCGACGATATCGAACGATCAACCAGCGAGAAGTCGGCGAGACGGGCGAGCCGTTCTTCGTCCGCGACCATGGACTGCTGGACAGTGCCGTCGCGAAGCCGATCAATCGGTGGCACTACGGCGAGTATGACGTTGTAAACCTCGCCGTAGCGCTCCTCCAAGGGTTGGCGCAAAATCACTGCTTCGAGCAAGGAAACAAGCGCACGGCGGCAACGGCGGCCGTGCTGTTTCTGGACCTGAACGGCTACGAGTGGGTCGCACCGGACACGACAGAGTTCGGCGTTTGGGTAGAACGTCTCATCTTGCATGACATCAGCGAAGGCGACCTCGCCGAATTCATGAAAGATCGACTCCGGCCATACTGATCAACGCGGTCCGTGGGAATCATCCACTACAGCACCGCCGAAAGGGCCGTCCATTTCGGGCGGCCCCTTTGTCATGGGCGATGTATCGCACGCACGTTCGATAATGGCGAAACTCGGCGGATAGGGCGGTCGCAAATGATCAACCTGATGGCGACCCGTCTGGCGGCGAGAACCATCGCCCGGCCGGGGTGAAGCGGTTGACGACGTCATCGAACCCGGGCAGGCCCAAGCAGGGGCTGCCGAGCCACGTCACCTCGCCCCCCCAATCCTGCAGCACAAAGTGCGCGCTGGTCATGGCGTTCAACAACGCCTGCACACTGTCGATTCCCATGGCATCGCCGCGATGGCATCTGGACGGCGATGAAATCTCGTACTCACATCGGAAGTCCTGATTGTCCGGTGTGGGGATAAAGAAGCGGCAGGAGACCTCCTGCCCTGCCACGTCAAACACCCGCTTGGCGACAACCCTCTCATCCATGCGGCACCTCGTTCATGTCCGTGAACCGTCTCGCCCACCGTCATCATGGCGGGCGGCATCGGAGGCGGTGTTGGCAGCGGCCACGTCGACCGCCTTGCCACACCGGGAGCAGGTGTCCGCACCGGGCTTCAGGACGGCGTAGCAGTTCGGGCAGGTGTTGAGGATGTCGGCGGCGTTCATCCGGCGCGGCGGGTTCGCGCTGCCGGCCGCCGGCACGGTCTTCAACGCCGGCTTTTTCATCTCCACCACGATCTGCTCCAACAAGGTGGCGGTCCGATGTGAATTGCGCAGCATTTCCGCCATCCAGCCGAAGGCCACCAGGGCCGCGAGGCCGGTGAACCCGTAGCTGAAGACGAGTGCAAGGCTGCCATAGAACTGGTAGACCACCAGGCCGAAGCCGGCCCCGCTGATCAGCCCGAGCACCCACAGAACAGTCGGCATGACGCGCTCCCCTCATCGTTCGGGCCGAGGATGCGCGTCAATGCACCTCCGGTCCAACCGTTGGCCACCGATGGCGCAGGTGAACCGCATGCCGCCGCAGAGGCGCACCCGGTCGCGCGCCGGCAACGGCCGTCAGGCCGCCCGCCCCAGCCCCTCCAGCACTGCGACCGCCGTCGCCACCCCGTCCTCGGCGCGGATCGCCCGCCCCAGGGCCGCCGCCGCCCGGGCGATGGCCGGGTCGCCCGTCGCCAGGGTGACGGCGGCGGCGAGCCGGGAGGCGCTCAGGCGGCGCCGGGGAAGCGGGGCGGGGCCGGCGCCCAGCGCGCGGACCCGGTCCCCCCAGAAGGGCTGGTCGCCGAACACCGGCACCACCACCGACGGGCACCCGGCCCGCAGGGCGGCGGCGGTGGTCCCGGCGCCGCCGTGATGGACCACCGCGGCGGCACGCGGGAACAGCCAATCGTGCGGTGCCTGGTCGATCGCCAGCATGCCGTCGGACAGGGTGCCCGGCCGCAGACCGTCGCCGCCCGTCACCAGCACGCCGCGCACCCCGGCCTGCCGCAGCCCCTCCACCACCGTCGCGGCGAGCCCCGCCGGGTCGCGTCCGGCCATCGAGCCGAAGCCGACGCAGACCGGCGGCGGCCCGCCGTCGAGGAAAGCCGCGAGGTCCGGCGGCGGCACCCAGCCGGCGGCGCCGTCGGCGGCCCCATCAGGGGCGGCGTCGAGGAACCAGTACCCCGTCAGCCGCGCCGTCGCCGGCCAGTCCGCCGGCCGCGGCACCACCTGCGGGCTGACCGCGTGCAGCACCGGCAGGGGCCGGCCGTCGGCGGCGTGCAGCGGGTCGAGACGGGCCGGCCGCGGCAGCCCCCGCGCCGCGCGCCACGCCCGCATCTGCGGCCCGGTGGTCCGGGACAGCAGGGCGCCGACCGCGGCGTAGGTCAGGCGGTTGTACCCGCCGCCCAGGGGCAGCGCCGGAAAGCCCGGGCACGGCCGCTCCGCCGTCGGCACCAGCATCGGCACCGGCAGGGCCAGCACCCCCGGCACCCCCAGGGCCTCGGCGAAATGGGCACCGCCCAGCGCCTTGGGGTGGAAGACGACGAGATCGGGGGCCGTCCGCTCCGCCGCGGCCCAGCCATCGTCGAGCACCGCGCGCAGCAGGGGCCCCAGTTGGCCGGCCATCGCCAGGGTGTGGCGCAGCGCCTGGAGCGCGTTGGTGGTCGTCTCAACCATGATGCGCCCCGCGGGCCCGTCGAGCAGCGCCAGCAGCCCGTCGTCCAGCGGCGCGAATCCCAGCCCGTGGCCGGCCACGAAGGCCTCGAAGCGCGGGCTGGTGGCCAGGACCACCCGGTGGCCGGCGGCCGCCAGACCCCGGCCCAGCGCCACGAAGGGCTGGACGTCGCCCCGCGTCCCGTAGGTGAGAAGAAGGACCCTCACGGCCCGGCGCCGACCGCGCCCGCCACCACGCCCGCCCCCACCGCGCCACGGTGCGGCGGCGCCGTGGCGGCGACGCCCATCTCCGCCTTCAAGGCGGCGGCGAGATGCAGGAAGGTGTCCTTGCGCCCCGAGGTGCGGCGCCACACCAGCCCGATCCGCCGGAACGGGCGTTCGCCGCTCAACGGGCGGACCGCCAGGTCGAGGCCGCGCAGGATGCCGGCGTCCAGCGCCATCTGCGGCAGCAGAGTCACCCCCAGGCCGTTGGCGACCATCTGCACCAGGGTGTGCAGGCTGGTGCCCTGGTACGCCGCGTTGCGCCGCCCCGCCTCCAGGGAGCACGCGGCCAGCGCGTGGTCGCGCAGGCAATGGCCGTCCTCCAGCAGCAGCAGGTCGGCCAGCGCGACGTCGGCGGGGCGGGCGGCCGAGGCCCCGCACAGCCGGTGGCCCGGCGGGCAGACCACCGAGAACCGGTCCTCCGCGAGGTCCACGGACTCCACGTCGCCGGACGGGTACGGCAGGGCGAGAATGGCGGCGTCCAGTTCGCCGGCGTCGAGGCGCTCCAGCAGACGCGCCGTCTGGTCCTCGCGCAGGAACAGCTTGAGATCGGGAAAGGCGGCGCGCAATCCCGGCATCACCCGGGGGATCAGGAAGGGGCCGATGGTCGGGATCACGCCGAGGTGCAAGGGTCCGGACATCGGCGATTCGGTGGACCGCGCCACGTCGACCAGATCCTCCGCCCCCTTGAGGATCGCCCGCGCCCGCTCCGCCACCTCCCGGCCCAGCGGAGTCGGCATCACCGAGCGGCGGGTGCGCTCCAGCAGCGGCGCCCCCAGCAGCTCCTCCAGCTCCTGCACGCCGGCGCTCAGGGTCGACTGGCTGACATGGCACGCCTCCGCGGCGCGGCCGAAATGGCAGCGCTCCACGACGGCGACGAGGTAGCGGAGCTGGCGCAGCGTGGGAAGCGCGTTCATGCCCCGACTGTAATCGACTGAGTCGATCAATGCGATCTGAATTTTCCGCTTTTTGCGGCGCGAAAATCCCCCTATTTTCCCGACGGGCAACGGGCCGTGGAAAGCCGACCCCTGACACGCCCTTCGTGTCCGGTGTCCCCGCTGCAGGGACCCGGCACAGGGCGGACGGCAGGAACGCTGGCGTTCCCGATTGTTTGTACAACGGAGCTTATCATGTCGCTGATCAACACGGAAATCAAGCCCTTCAACGCCACCGCCTTCAAGAACGGCAAGTTCGTCCCGGTTTCGGACGCCGACCTGAAGGGCAAGTGGTCGGTGGTGTTCTTCTACCCCGCGGACTTCACGTTCGTGTGCCCGACCGAGCTGGAGGACCTCGCCGACAATTACGGCGCGTTCCAGAAGCTGGGCGTCGAGATCTACAGCGTGTCGACCGACACGCACTTCTGCCACAAGGCCTGGCACGACACCTCGCCGGCCATCGGCAAGATCGAGTACACCATGGTCGCCGACCCGACCCAGGCGATCTCGCGCAACTTCGAGATCCTGATCGAAGAGAACGGCCTGGCCGACCGCGGCACCTTCGTGATCGACCCCGAGGGCAAGATCCAGATCGTCGAGATCACCGCCGGCGGCGTCGGCCGCAGCGCCACCGAGCTGCTGCGCAAGATCAAGGCCGCCCAGTACGTCGCCGCCCACCCGGGCGAGGTCTGCCCGGCGAAGTGGGAGGAGGGCGAGAAGACCCTCGCCCCGTCGCTCGACCTGGTCGGCAAGATCTGAGGCACGGGCCACGCCGGCTCCGCCCCCCGGCACCGCTCGGTGCCCACCGGGGGCCGGGGCCGGCACCCGTCCGATCTGTTGTCCCCCCGGCCCTCGATCGGGGCCGGGGAGATGGCGCCGCCTCGCCCTCGTGCGGGACCGCGCGCCGGCGGAACGTGGCGCAGCGCCACCGTGCCGCATGGCCATTCTGCCGCACGCGCGTTGCGTCGCCCCGGCAGCCCGGCCGACACTTCCTGTCAAGAATTGCGTCCTGGGGGAGCCATCGCGATGTTGGATGATTCTGTCAAAGGCCAGCTCAAGGCCTATTTCGAGCGCATCACGCAGCCGGTCGTCCTGGTGGCCAGTCTGGACGACGGCGCCAAGGCGCAGGAGATGCTGACCCTGCTGCAGGAGGTCGCGGCGCTGTCCGACAAGATCTCCCTGGCGACCGACGGCGACGACGCCCGCACGCCGTCCTTCGCCATCACCCGCGCCGGCACGGAGATCGCCGTGCGCTTCGCCGGCCTGCCCATGGGGCACGAGTTCAACTCGCTCATTCTCGCCCTGCTCCAGGTCGGCGGCCACCCGTCGAAGGAGTCGGCGGACCTGCTCGAGCAGATCAAGGCGCTGGACGGCGACTATCTGTTCGAGACCTATTTTTCGCTGTCCTGCCAGAACTGCCCCGACGTGGTGCAGGCGCTGAACCTAATGAGCGTGATCAACCCGCGCATCCGCCACGTCGCCATCGACGGCGCCCTGTTCCAGGACGAGGTCACGGCGCGCAAGGTCATGGCGGTGCCGTCGGTCTACCTCAACGGCGAGCCGTTCGCCCAGGGCCGGATGAGCCTGGAGCAGGTGGTGGCCAAGCTCGACACCGGCGCCGAGACGCGCGCCGCCGAGGCCATCAAGGGCAAGGAACCGTTCGACGTGCTGGTGATCGGCGGCGGGCCGGCCGGCGCCGCCGCCGCCATCTACGCCGCGCGCAAGGGCATCCGCACCGGCGTCGCCGCCGAGCGGTTCGGCGGCCAGGTGCTGGACACCATGGCGATCGAGAACTTCATCTCGGTGTCCCACACCGAGGGGCCGAAGCTGGCCGCGGCGCTGGAACAGCACGTGAAGGACTACGAGGTCGACGTGATGAACCTGCAGCGCGCCGAGGCGCTGGTGCCGGCCAAGATGCCGGGCGGCCTGCACGAGGTGCGCCTGGCCAGCGGCGCCGCCCTGCGCGCCCGCACGGTGGTGCTGTCGACCGGCGCCCGCTGGCGGCAGATGAACGTCCCGGGCGAGGACGAGTACCGCAACCGGGGCGTCGCCTACTGCCCGCACTGCGACGGCCCGCTGTTCAAGGGCAAGCGGGTGGCGGTGATCGGCGGCGGCAACTCCGGCGTCGAGGCGGCCATCGACCTCGCCGGCATCGTCGCCCATGTGACGCTGGTCGAGTTCGACAGCCAGCTCCGCGCCGACGCGGTGCTGCAGGCCAAGCTGCGCAGCCTGCCCAACGTCACCGTCATCACCTCGGGCCAGACCACCGAAGTGCACGGCGACGGCGACACGGTCACCGGGCTGTCCTACAAGGACCGCACCAGCGGCGAGCTGAAGCGGGTGGCGTTGGACGGCATCTTCGTGCAGATCGGCCTGGTGCCCAACACCGAATGGCTGAAGGGCGCGGTGGCGCTGAGCCCGCGCGGGGAGATCGAGGTGGACGCCCGCGGCGCCACGTCGGTGCCGGGCGTGTTCGCCGCCGGCGACGCCACCACGGTTCCCTACAAGCAGATCATCATCGCCATGGGCGAAGGCTCCAAGGCGTCGCTGTCCGCCTTCGACCACCTGATCCGCACCGTCCCGGCCAACGAGGCGGCGGCCGCCTGACGCCGCCGCAGACGCGACCCTCCGATGCCGGCGCCGGGCCTCACGGCGCCGGCGGCGGTGCGTCGGCGGCGTTGCTCTGCAGCCAGACCAGCAGCAGGCCGGCCTCGTCCGGGGTCAGCCGCGTCAGCCGCGTCATGGCGTTGAGGTTGCCGATCCACGCGTCGGCGCTGTAGGCCTGCGGCGCGTAGGGGGCGTGGCAGAAGGTGCAGGTGGCGTCGTACATCTCGGCGGCGTAGGCCCACAGCGCGGCGGCATCGCCCACCAGCCCGTCCGTCCCGGTCCATGCCGCCAGGCGCACCTCGGTCCACGTCCACCGCTCGCCGGCGGGCGCGACGGTGCGCAGGTCCTCGGCCGCGGCGACCGCCGGACCCTCCAGGCGGGCGCGCGGGATGCGCCGGCCCCGGGCGGCGTAGAGGGTGGCCCGCGTGGTGCCGCGCTGCCATCCCCGGACCTCGACCCGCACGCGGTCGCCGTCCACCCCCAGAACCCGCAACGGGCTGCCGGCGGCGACCGCGCCCGCCGCCTGGCCCTGCAGGCTCAGGGGCAGCGGCGCCAGGGCGTACACCGTGTCGCCGGGGGCCGGGGTCCGCGCCGCCGCCGCCGCGGCGAGCCCGTCGCGGGTGCGCCGGTGGGCGGCGTCGATGTCGGGCAGGCGATGGGCGATCCCCTTGTGGCAGTCGATGCAGGTCCGCCCCGCCTTCATCGCCGCTTCCATGGCGGTGGCCGCCTTGGCGGATTGCTTGTGGAAGTCCATCGCCGCGAAGGAATGGCAGTTCCGGCACTCCCGGCTGTCGGAAGCGCGCATGCGGTCCCACTCGTGGCGGGCCAGGGTGTGGCGCTTGGCCTCGAACCGCTCCGGCGTGGCGATGCTGCCCAGCGCCCAGTGGACCAGCTCCTTGGTCGCCAGCGCCTTGCGCGCCACCTTGTGGACCCAGTCCCGCGGCACGTGGCAGTCGGCGCACACCGCCCGCACCCCGGACGCGTTCTGGAAATGCACCGAGCCCGTGTACTCGGCGTACACCGTGTCGCGCATCTCGTGGCACGAGATGCAGAACTCCAGGCGGTTGGTGGCCTCCATGGCGGTGTTGAAGCCGCCCCAGCCGGCCACCCCGGCGAGCACGCCGACCACCCCCACCAGCGCGAGGCCGCCGCTCCCGCGCCCCCGAAACACCCTGCGAGCCATGCGCAGCGCTCCCCGATCCTCCACTCCCCATGGGAAAGGGGCCGGACGGCGTCCCCGCCATCCGACCCCTTCCCTTCTCCCTGCGGCCCGCGGCCGCAGCCGGTCAGTCGAACGGCCGGGGCTGCGGCGTCGCGTCGGTCGACGGCGGCAGGATCGGCAGCGCGAAGGACGGCTGGTCGCCGGTCAGCGTCTTCAGGAACGCCACGATCTTGCCGTTCTCCTCGTCGGAGAACTTGCGGCCGAGCTGGATGCGGCCCATCACGTCCACCGCCTGGGCCAGGGTTCCGGCTTCGCCGTCGTGGAAGTACGGGTAGGTCAGCTCGACGTTGCGCAGGGTCGGCACCTTGAAGTTGAAGCGGTCCGCCTCCTCCTTGGTGACGGCGATGCGGCCCTCGGCCGGGTTGGAGGTCTGGTACGGCTCCATCACGCCCATCTTCTGGAACGTGTTGCCGCCGGCGGCCGAGCCGTTGTGGCAGGCGGTGCAGCCGGAGTCGCGGAACAGCTCGTAGCCCTCCAGCTCGTCGTTGCTGAGCGCCGCCTTGTCACCTTTCAGCCACTGGTCGAAGCGCGAGTTCGGGGTGACCAGCGTCTCCTCGAACGCGGCGATCGCCTTGGTCACCTCCTCGATGGTGACCGTGTCCTGGCCGAACACGGCCTTGAACTCCTCGACATAGCCGGGAATGGACTGCAGCAGCGACACCGCCAGGGAATGGGTGAAGGCCATCTCGCCGGGGTTGGCGATCGGGCCGCCGGCCTGGTCCTGCAGCGACATGGCCCGGCCGTCCCAGAACTGGGCGACGTTGAGGCTGGCGTTCAGGACCGTCGGCGCGTTGATCGGGCCTTGCGACCAGTTGTGCCCGATCGAAGTCTTCAGGTTGTCCGTTCCCCCCATCGACAGGTTGTGGCAGGAGTTGCACGAGATGAACCCGGACTTCGACAGCCGCGGATCGAAGTAAAGTTTCTTGCCCAATTCGACCAACCCGGCGTCGGTGACCTTTGCCGGCTCGATCGGTTGAATCGGCTCGTCCATCTGGGCGATCGCGCCGCCCGCTCCCCCGAGCGCGACAGCCAGCGCGGCCGCCACCGATAGCGCATGACGCTTGGACATGGTGTGCTCCCCAAAGCTTCTAAGTTGTCGAAAACAGCGCTGATATCGTTGGGAGTTTAGCCGCGGGCCTGGCGCCGTTCCGCCCCGCCGCTTGCCGCGCGTCACTATGCCTCACGCCGGCTTGACCGCGGTCGTTGCACCGCCGGCACCCCCTCCGGGCGAGCACGGGGGCGGTTGCGCCTCATTCGCATTACTTCGGCCACGACCGGCAGTTGCGGGGTTGCCGGCCGGGCGCGGGGACGAACGGTGGCATGCGGCGCGTCAGCCTCTATATTGAGTGGACCGCCCGCTGGCCCGCCATTCGAGGAACGCCCCTTGACCTACCGCAGAGTGCTGCCGGCGGCGGCCGGCCTGGTGTTGGTGGCCGCGGCGGCGATGGCGCAGGAGGACGGCGGCGGGCGCAGCGGCATCCGCGGCTGGATCGCCGGCACCATCGAGTCCCTCGTGTCCGGCCCCGACCTGCAGGTCCGCATCGGCGAGATCAGTGGCTTCGTCCCCCTGAATTTCCGGGTCAGCGAGATCTCCGTGGCCGACCGCGCCGGCGAGTGGCTGCGCCTGGAGGGGCTTCACCTCAACCTCGCCCCCACCGCCCTGTTCTCCGGCCGCCTCGGCGCCGACGCCATCGAGGCGGAGCGCATCGTGGTCGCGCGTGCGCCCCTGCCGTCCGCCGCCGCGACGCCGCCGGAGGACCAGGAGGATGGTCCGGTCTCGCTGCTGCCGGACCTGCCCATCGGCGTCTCCGTGGACCGCCTCGCGGTGGGCGAGCTGCGCCTGGGCGCGCCGCTGCTGGGCGAGGCGGCGGTGCTCCGCATCGCCGGGCAGAACATCGTGCTCAGCTCCGGCGGGGCGGCGGTGTCGGCCGACCTGGACGTGGAGCGGGTCGACGCCACCCCCGGCCAGGCCAGCCTCGACGTGGCGTTCCGCCCGGAGGACCGCACCCTCGACCTGGCGCTTCAGGCCTCGGAACCGGCCGGCGGGGTGATCGCCCGTGCCGCCGCCCTGCCCGGCCTGCCGCCGGTGGAGCTGCGCCTGGACGGCACCGGCAGCCTCGACGACTGGCAGGGCACCCTGGTCGCCGCCGCCGGGGAGCTGCTGCTGAACGCCGACGCCACCATCCGCCGGGTCGAGGCCGGGCACCGCGCCATCCTGACGGCCGGCGGCAACCTGATGCCGCTGGTCGCCGCCAAGGCGGGGCCGGCTGTGGCGCCCCTGGTGGGCGACGAGCCGCGGCTGCGGGCCGAGGTTCTGGTGGGCCCCGACGGGGCGCTGACCTTGCAGCCGCTCACCGCCACCCTGGCGGCCGGCACCGCCACCCTGTCCGGCACCGTCGCCGCCGGGTTCGAGCGGGTCGCCCTCGACTACGAGGTCACCGCCGGACCGGAATCCGCCCTCCACGCCGCCCTGCCGGCCCCGGCCTGGACCAGCGCCACCCTCGCCGGCCGGGTCGAGGGACCGCTGGACGCCCTGGCCACCACCCTGGAGGCCCGCCTGGCCGGCCTGGCCGCGGGCGACCCGGCGCTGGAGCCGCTGCTGGGCGAGCGCCTGACACTGAGCGCGGCCGCCACCGTGGCCACCGGCACCGGGCGCATCGCGCTGGACCGCGCCACCCTCACGACGGCGGCCGGCACCGCCTCGCTGGCCGGCACCGTCACCGACTGGGGCGGGGCGGTGGACGCGGTGGTGACCCTCGACCTGCCCGAGCTGGCCCGTCTCTCCGCCCTGGCCGGCCGGCCGCTGGCCGGCGCCGCCAGCCTGCAGGGGCCGCTCACCGTCGGCCCCGGCAACGCCGTCCGGGCCGAGCTGGCGGGGACCGTCCGCGACCTGGAGACCGGCACCCCGGCGGACCCGCTGCTGGGAGCCCGGGCCGACCTGGCCGTGGTGGCCGCCCTCGATCCGGACGGGGCGGTCCGCGTGGAGCGGCTCGCCGTCGAGGGCGCCGACGCCACCCTGGTCGCCGAGGCCGCGCTGGACGGCGGACGGCTGGACGCCACCGCCCGCCTCGCCCTGCCGCGCCTTGCCGCCGTCGGCGACGCCGTGGGCACGCCGATGGCCGGGTCCGCCACGCTCACCGCCACCGCCACCGGCGCGCTGGACGCCCTGGCGGTGCGCGCCGAGGCCGCGGCCCAGGGGCTGGAGGCGGCCGGGCGCCGTTTCGGCGACACCACCGTGACCGCCACCGCCGAGTCCCTGGCCCAGGGGCCGCGCGGCCGGGTCGAGGCCGGCGCCCGGCTCGCCGGGCTGGGCCTGCGGTTGCAGTCGGACTACGCCCTGGATGGCTCCGCCCTCCGCCTTGCGGACCTGGCGGTGACCGCCGGCGCCAACCGGGTCAACGGTTCGGCGACCCTGGCGCTCGACACGATGACCGCGACCGGCACGCTGGACGGAACCATGCCGGAGCTGGCGGCCCTGTCGGAGCTGGCCGGGGTGGACCTGCGCGGCGACGCCGCCTTCACCCTGGCGCTCGACGCCCGCGACGGCGAGCAGGCGGCGACCCTCGACGCCCGGGCCTCCGGCCTGCGGGTGGCCCAGGACGGGGCGGAGACGCTGGCGGCCCGCCGCCTCACCGTCACCGCCCGCGTCGCCCGCGCCCTGACCGCGCCGTCGGGCGAGGCCAGTCTGCGCCTGGACGACGGCGCGGTGGCCGGCACCGCGGTGGCACGGCTGACGGCGCGGGCCAGCGGCGACCCCTCCGCCGCCACCTTCGAGGCCCGCGCCGACGCGCCGGGGCGCGACGGCCTGAACGCCGAGCTCGCCGGCGCCCTGGACACCTCCGCAGCGGTGACCACCGTCCGCCTCGACCGGCTGCGCGCCAGCGCGCACGGCGAGAGCGTGCGCCTCGCCGGCCCCGCCCGCCTCGAGCTGGGCGCCGGGCGCACGGTGGTGCGGGGGCTCCGCCTGGTCAGCGGCGAGGCCAGCCTCGCCGCCGACGCCGGCCTCGTCGCCGGCCGGCTGGAGGGCGCGCTGCGCCTGGACCGCATCCCCTTGGCGCTGGCCCGGCTCGCCGCCCCCGATCTGCCGGTGGAGGGCACCCTGAACGCCACCGTCGACCTCGGCGGCACGCTGGCCGCGCCACGGGTCGACGCCGCCCTGCGCCTGGCCGGCGTGCGCGCCCGCCAGATCGAGCAGGCCGGCATCGCCGGGCTGGACGCCGAGGTGCAGGCGCGCTGGCGCGACGCCCGCCTGTCGGTCGACGGGACCGTGCGCCCGCAGGGGCGCAGCGGCGAACTGGCGCTGCGCGGCTCCCTGCCCCTGGTCATGGACCCGCAGACCATGGTGCCGGCCCTGCCGCCGGGCGGCCGGCTGGAGGCCGCGGTGACCGGCGATCTCATCCTCGACCAGTTCAACGACCTGCTGGCGACCAGCGGCGACCGCATGGGCGGACGGCTGGTGCTGGATGTCCGGGTGGGCGGCACCCTCGCCGATCCCAGCGTCGGCGGCCGCGTGACGCTGGCCGACGGGCGCTACGAGAACCGCGCGTCGGGGGCGGTGCTCACCGGCATCGAGGGACGGGTGGTCGGCACCGGCGCGGTCTTCCGGGTCGAGCGGCTGGTCGCCGCCACGCCGAATGGCGGCGGGCTCCGGGTCGACGGCACGGTCGCGCCGGGCGCCGACCAGGTCTTCGACCTGACCATCACGATGAACGACGCCGCCCTGCTGCAGACCGATCTGGTCGCCGCGTCGGTCGACGCCGACCTGACCCTGACGGGATCGCTCGCGCGCGCGGTTCTCGCCGGGCCGATCCGGATCGTGCGGGCGGACGTGCGCGTGCCCGACAGCGCGCCGCCGGAGGTGGTGACCCTCGACGTGGTGGAGATCGGGCGTGGCCGGCGCACCCCGACGCCAGGGCGCAAGCCGGGCGCGGCCACCCCGGCCGGGGACGCAACCGGCGCCGCCGGGGACGCCGCCGGCGCAGAGCCGGCCGCGGCCGAGCCCTTCGCCCTGGCCCTGGACATGACGGTGGAGGCGCGCAACCGGATCTTCGTGCGCGGCCGCGGCCTGAACGCCCAGTTCTCCGGCGACCTCCGGATCGCCGGGACGGCGGCCCGGCCGGTGGTCGACGGGCGGCTGGTGATGGTGCGCGGCGAGCTCGACGTGCTCAGTCAGACCTTCGACTTCCAGCGTGGCATCATCGCCTTCGACGGGCGCTGGCCGATCGATCCACGCCTCGACCTGGTGGCGCGCGCCACCGCCAACGACGCGACGGCGGAGATCGCCGTGTCCGGTGCCGCCAGCCGGCCGCGCATCGCCCTGTCGTCGCCCCAGGGGCTGCCCCAGGACGAGGTGCTGGCGCGGGTGCTGTTCGGCAAGCCGCTGAACCGGCTGAGCGCGCTGGAGGCGGTGCAGATCGCCCGCTCCGCCGCCGACCTCGCCGGCGTCGGCGGTGGCGCCGGATTCGTCGACCGCCTGCGCGAGGGGCTGGGCATCGACCGGCTGGAGTTCACCCAGGGCACCGCCGGCAGTCCCGGCGGGGTCGAGGCCGGCCGCTACGTCAGCGACCGCGTCTATGTCGGCATCGAGCAGGGCATCGGCCCGGCCCAGAGCCGCGCCAAGGTGGAGGTGGACATCACCGATTCGATCAAGGCCGAGGCCGGCGTCGGCGCCAACGCCGACACCCAGGTCGGCGTCAAGTTCGAGTGGGATTACTGAGGCCGCGGCCGGGCCGCGCCGTCATCGACTCCTCGCCCCGGCCGGGCGGCAGCGGGACGCCCGGCTCGCACGGGCGCGGGACGCATCGCGATCACCCGTCGCCCGGCTCGATCCGCACCGCGGCCCCCGCCGGCGTGAGCCGATTGCCGCCGCGCGCACGCGCTGCCACGCCGGGGGCCGAACGCCGGGGCCGGGACGCCACGCCCGTTGTCGGGGACGTGCGCGGTGTTACCGATCCGCACGCCGAAGCGCCGCTTCGGCAGCGCCGTTGGTCGGGTGGCGCCGCTGTCCGATCTTGCCGGACAGTTCCGCGCAGGAATAGTGCCATGGCGACGTCGGCTCTTCCCCGGCCCATCGCGGACGTCCCGGTGGGATGGTCTCGCCGCAGAAGACACAGCAGGGCAGTTCACGCACCGTCTGTTTCATCGTTTTTTTCCGGGACCGGGCAGATACCTGATTTATGCACCCCGAACCGCCGGGGATGGTTGCGAATTGGGGTTCGTGGTGCGTGCCTCGGCACAGTGTGGCGGCAGAGGCACGGTGACTCGCCTCACATGCCGATGGTGGGACCCTCTACCGCTCGGCCACCAGGGTGCGCGGTGCGCGGTCGGCGCCGCTCAGCAGCGGGCGGGCGGGATCGGCGATCCACTGGACGATGTCGGCCCGCACCACCGGCGCCTGCAGGTCGCGCAGCAGCATGTGGTAGCCCTTGGGGTAGACCGCGATGCGGTGCGGCCCCGGCACTCCCTCCAGCCGGGCGATGGCGCGCTTCACCGGCTTGGGCGGCAGCACCTCCTCGTGGGCGCCGTAGAGCAGCAGGACCGGCACCGGCGGCCGGGCGATGGCGTCCAGGCCGCGCCCCATCAGCTCGGTCAGCCCGTTCAGGGTGTCGACCCGCGATTCCTTGATGACCAGGGGATCGCGGCCCAGGGCGCGCAGCATCTCGATGTTGTCGGACGGCGTGATGCCCAGATCCCGGGGCGGGCTCACCGTCATGCCCGGCACCAGGGTGTTGGTCAGCCACAGGGCGGCGCGTGGGAAGAATCCCATCACGTCCTTCCCCCACACCGCCGGCGCGGCCAGGATCGCCCCCTCCACCTCGGGCGCGTCGCCGCGGTCGAGGGCGGCGAGCACCACCGCGCCGCCCATGCTCTCGCCCAGGAGAAAGAGCGGCACGCCGGGGTGGCGCGCGCGCAGCACCGCGACCGCGCTGCGCAGGTCGGCGGTGAGGGTGTCGATGCCCGGCCAGATGCCGGGATCGCGCGACGCGCCGAAGCCCCGCTGGTCATAGGCGTAGGTGGCGATGCCGGCGGCCGCGAAGGCGCGGCCGGTGTCGGCGAAGGCGTTGGAGTAGTCGTTGAAGCCGTGCAGCGCCAGCACCACGGCGCGGGGCGCCGCCTCCGGCAGCCAGGCGCGCGCCGGCAGGGCGTAGCCGTCGGCCGCGACGATGGCGCCGTCGGCAAGCTGCGGCGGCGCCAGCGCCGGCCCCATCGGCTGGAAGCGCGACGCGCAGCCCGTCAGCAGCAGGCCGAGGGCGAGCACGACGGCCAGGCGGGCCGGTGGCCCGATGGCCAGGCGGGCCGGTGGCCCGATGGCCAGGCGGGCCGGTGGCCCGGCGGACCGGTGGGCCGGTGGCCCGGCGGACCGGCGCGGCATGTCCGCCCTCTCACGCACCGGCGCGCCGCCCGTCGCCGGCGGCCGCTCCCCGCTGGGCCGGGTCGTGGGCGCCGCTGGTGAGCTGGAGGAAGATGTCCTCCAGGTCGGACTCCTCGGTGGTCAGGTCGACGACGGACAGGCCGGCCTGGGCGACCGCGGCGAGGATGGCGTCGACACGCTGGCGGCTCGGCTGGTAGCGCACCACCAGGCGGCGCGGCTCCGGCAACTCGGCGGTGAAGGCCGCCAGTTCGGCCGGCACCGCGTCGAGGTCGCGGTCGACGAACACCGTCAGCGCCTTGGCGTCGATGCGGCGCAGCAGGGTGCGCGTCGGCTCGCACGCCACCACCGCCCCGTGGTCGATGATGGCGATGGTGTCGCACAGCTCCTCCGCCTCCTGGAGGTAGTGGGTGGTCAGCAGCACCGTGGTGCCGGCGCGGTTCAACTCCCGCACGTGGTCCCACAGCAGGCGGCGCAGCTCGATGTCGACGCCGGCGGTGGGCTCGTCCAGCACCAGCACGGGCGGGGCGTGGACCATCGCCTTGGCCACCATCAGGCGCCGCTTCATGCCGCCCGACAGGGTGCGGGCGTAGGCGGTGGCCTTGTCGGCCAGGCCGACCGCCGCCAGCAGCGCGTCGGTGCGCCGCTCCGCCTTCGGCACCCCGTAGAGGCCGGCCTGCAGCTCCAGCATCTCGCGCGGCGTGAAGAAGGGGTCGATGTTGAGCTCCTGCGGCACCACGCCGATGGACGCCCGGGCCTGGCGCGGGTTGGCGTCGACGTCGGTGCCCCAGATCGCCACCCGCCCCTCGGACTTGTTGACCAGGCCGGCGAGGATGTTGATCAGGGTCGACTTGCCGGCGCCGTTGGGGCCGAGCAGACCGAACACCGAGCCGCGCGGGATCGCCAGGTCGATCCCCTTCAGCGCGTGCTTCGGCCCGGTGCGGCCGCTGCCGGCGTAGGTCTTTGCGAGGCCGCGGATCTCCACGGCGTGGGCCGGCAGGGACACGGGCGAAGGGGTGGGCATGCGTGCAACCATGGTCGAAGGGGGCTTTTCCGGTTCAATCCCGTTGATCGGCGCGGCGCGTCTTGTATCATCCCGCCGCACCGCCACCGATCCTAACGGTGGGTCGAGCGGGCGTGTGAGTCAAAAGGAAGGATGATGACCGCGATGCAGCCCATCGAAACCATCGAGGTGGACACGGCCGAGGTCGGCTGCGACGGCGGCGGCGGCGCCCTGGGTCACCCCCTCGTCTACCTGACGCTGGGCCGCGAGGGGCATGTGGAATGCCCCTACTGCTCGCGCCGCTACGCGCTGAAGGCCGGGGCCAAGACCGGCACCCACGGACACTGAGCCGGCGGCGCCCGCTGCCACGGCGCGGAAAGCGCCCCCCCGGGCCGACCCTGTCCGGTTGACTTGGCGGCGTGCCGGGGATATCACCCACCCGGCGCGCCGGCGAGCCGCGGGCGACGCGTGCGCCCGCCCTCCGGCGCGGCTCGGCGCCGGGTCTTGGGCCGGGCCGTGTCAGGCACAGCGGGGGACGGTCGACCGTGCATGAAATGGTGGTGCTGCTTCAGGGGGTGATACTGGGCATCGCCATCGCCGCGCCCGTCGGGCCGATCGGCCTGCTGTGCATCCGCCGCACCCTCGAGCACGGCCCCCGCATGGGATTCGCCACCGGCATGGGCGCCGCGGTCGCCGACACCTTCTATGGCGGCATCGCCGCCTTCGGCGTATCGGCGGCGCTCAATTTCCTCACCGGGCACCAGGTCTTCTTCCGGATCGTCGGCGGGGTGTTCCTGCTGGCGGTGGCGGTGCGGACCTTCCGCCAGCAGCCCCAGGCGGAGGAGCGCGAGGCCGCGGCGGCCCCCGACAGCCGCACCGCCATCGAGGGGTTCCTCACCGGTCTGTCGCTGACCCTGACCAACCCCGCCACCATCCTGGCGTTCATCGCCGTCTTCGCCGGCTTCGGCCTGGGCGCCGACCTCGGCCGGTTCGACGCCGCCACCATGGTGCTGGGGGTGTTCATCGGCTCGGCCAGCTGGTGGCTGGCCCTGTCGACGGGGGTGGCCGCGGTGCGTCACCGCATCTCCGACGAGCGCCTCACGCTGCTGAACCACTGCACCGGCGTCGCCCTGGCCGGCTTCGGCCTGTGGGCGCTCACCACCGGCTTCACGGGCATGGTGGCTGCGGCGATGTGAGCACCGCCGCCCCGTCGGCCGGGCACTCCCCGCCGCGGGCGGGGCGGGTGCGGAAGAAGTGGACGAGGCGGGCCAGATAGGCGCCCACCAGCACCACCACCAGCCCGACCGTGACATAGCCCACCCAGTCGACCGCAGCCGGCCAGGTCGACAGCATGTAGCCGGTCCAGGCCAGCACCGCGGTCCACAGCACGGACCCGGCGGCCGACGCCAGGCCATAATGCCACACCGCCATCCGGCACGCCCCGGCGGGGATGGCGATCAGGGTGCGCAGCCCGGGCACGGGCTGGCTGAGGAACACCGCGACGCCGCCGTAGCGCTGGAACCAGCGGGTGGCGCGGTCCACCTTGTCCTGGCGGATGGTCAGCCAGTGGCCGTGCCGCTTGAGGAAGCGGTCCAGCCGCCCAGGCTCGGCGAAGCGCGCGGGGGCGTACCACACGAACTGTCCGGCCAGCGACCCCAGGCCACCGGCCAGGGCGATGCCCAGCAGGCTGTACTCGCCGTGGGCGGCGGCCAGCCCGGCCAGCGGAATGACGCTTTCCGCGGGCACCGGCGGCACGACGCGGGCGAGCACCAGCAGCAGGAAGATGCCGACATAGTGCATCGAGTGCAGCACCTCGACCAGCCACTCGGTCATGGACCTCCTCGATCGGCAGGGGGACGGACGGCGTTCCGGCGGAACGCCTCGGGTCGATGGAAACGCCGGCGGCACCCGCCGGTTCCCCCGGGCCCGGCCGCCCCTGCGGCGACCTGCCGCACCGCCCGCCATGCGGTTTGCATTGGCCGCGCGGATTGTCGCACATTGGCAATGCTGCCATGCGCCGCAACGCGGCGTGGCCGACGGAGCAATCCGCACAAAACCAAAAAGCACGAGGACGCCCCATGACCCAGACGTCAGCCGCCACGTTCGACGCCATGCACGCCCGCTCGCTCCAGGACCCCGAGGGCTTCTGGGGCGAGGCGGCCGAAGGACTCTCCTGGTACAAGCGCTGGGACGCCGTCCTGGACGACAGCGCCGCCCCCTTCTACCGCTGGTTCCGCGGCGGCGTCCTCAACACCTGCTACAACGCGGTCGACCGCCACGTCGAGGCCGGGCGCGGCGGCCAGGCCGCCATCATCTACGACAGCCCGGTCACCGGCACCGTCCAGACCACGACCTACGCCGAACTGAAGGAGCAGGTGTCGCTGTTCGCCGGCGCGCTGCGCCGCCTCGGGGTGGAGAAGGGCGACCGGGTCATCCTCTACATGCCGATGATCCCGCAGTCGCTGGTCGCCATGCTCGCCTGCGCGCGCCTGGGCGCGGTCCACTCCGTGGTGTTCGGCGGCTTCGCCCCGCACGAGCTGGCGACCCGCATCGACGACGCCCGGCCCCGCGTCATCGTCTCCGCCTCCTGCGGCATCGAGCCGAACCGCGTGGTCAAGTACAAGCCGATGCTGGACGCCGCCATCGACCAGTCCACCCACAAGCCGGAGCGCTGCATCGTCTTCCAGCGCCCGCAGGAGCACGCGACCCTGATCCCCGGCCGCGACGTCGACTGGGCCGAGGCGGTGGCCAGCGCGCGGCCCGCCGAGTGCGTCCCGGTGGCGGCGACCGATCCCCTCTACATCCTCTACACCTCGGGCACCACCGGCGAGCCCAAGGGCGTGGTCCGCGACAACGGCGGCCACGCCGTGGCCCTGTCGTGGACCATGAAGAACATCTACAACGTCGCGCCCGGCGAGGTGTACTGGGCCGCCTCCGACGTCGGCTGGGTGGTCGGCCACTCCTACATCGTCTACGGCCCGCTGCTCAACGGCAACACCACCATCGTCTTCGAGGGGAAGCCGGTCGGCACCCCCGACGCCGGCACCTTCTGGCGGGTGATCCAGCAGCACAAGGTGTCCACCCTGTTCACGGCCCCGACCGCCTTCCGCGCCATCAAGCGCGAGGACCCCAGGGCCGAACTGCTGAAGAAGTACGATCTGTCGGGCCTGCGGGCCCTGTTCCTGGCCGGCGAGCGGTCGGACCCCGACACCCTGCACTGGGCCGAGGACAACCTGAACGTCCCGGTCATCGACCACTGGTGGCAGACGGAGACGGGCTGGGCGATCTCCGGCAACCCGCTGGGGGTGCACCTCTTCCCCATCAAGTACGGCTCGGCCACCCGGCCGATGCCGGGCTGGGACGTGCGCATCCTCGATCCGGAGAACCAGGAGGTGCCGAGGGGCGACATCGGCGCCATCTGCGTGAAGCTGCCGCTGCCGCCGGGCACCCTGCCGACCCTGTGGAACGCCGACGAGCGCTACCGCAAGTCCTATCTGACCGAGTACCCCGGCCACTACCAGACCGGCGATGCCGGCTTCATCGACGACGACGGCTACGTCTACATCATGGCGCGCACCGACGACATCATCAACGTGGCCGGTCATCGGCTGTCCACCGGCGGCATGGAGGAGGTGCTGGCCTCCCATCCCGACGTCGCGGAATGCGCGGTGATCGGCGTCGCCGACCCGCTGAAGGGCCAGGTGCCGCTGGGCTTCGTGTGCCTGAAGGCCGGCGTCGACCGCCCCCACGCGGACATTGTCAAGGAGGTGGTGGCCCTGGTGCGCGAGCAGATCGGCCCGGTCGCCGACTTCAAGCGCGCCCTGGTGGTGGAGCGTCTGCCGAAGACCCGGTCGGGCAAGATCCTGCGCGGCACCATGCAGAAGATCGCCGACGACCAGGCGTACAAGATGCCGGCGACCATCGACGACCCCGGCATCCTGCCGGAGATCGCCGAGGCCCTGAAGTCACTGGGCTACGCCCAGGGCCACACGGAGGTGGCGTAGCCCGCGGCCGGGGCCGAGCCGCCGGCTGCCGTCGAGCGGACGGTGGTCGTTCCGGGTGGCGGCCGGGGCGGACGCGGCGGTCCGCCCCGGCCGCCCCGCACCCCGTTTGCCCGGCCGCCCGTCGAGGCGTAGTCTGTCCATGCCACGCCATCGAACCAAGACCGTTGCGGGGACCACCATGCGCCTGAAGGACAAATCCGTCATCGTCACCGGGGCCGCCCAGGGCATCGGGCTGGCCTGCGCCCGCGCCTTCGCCGAGGAGGGGGCGCATGTGCTGCTGACCGACATCGACACCGAAAAGGGCGAGGCCGCGGCGGCCCACATCGGCGGCGGCGCCCGCTTCCAGCGCTGCGACGTCGCCGACAAGGCCTCGGTGGAGGCGGCGGTGGCCGCCGCCGGCGCCGCCTTCGGCGGGCTCGACGTGCTGGTGAACAACGCCGGCATCATCCACACCGCCGATTTCCTCGACATCGCCGAGGAGGATTTCGACCGCGTGCTGCGGGTCAACCTGAAGGGCGCGTTCCTGATGGGCCAGGCGGCGGCCCGGGCCATGGTCAGGGCCGGGCGGCCCGGCGCCATCGTCAACATGTCCTCGGTCAACGCCGTGCTGGCGATCCCCAACCAGGTCCCCTACACGGTGTCCAAGGGCGGGGTGAACCAGCTCACCAAGGTGATGGCCCTGGCGCTGGCCCCCCACGGCATCCGGGTCAACGGGATCGGCCCGGGCTCGATCATGACCGACATCCTGAAGACGGTGATGACCGACGAGGCGGCCCGCCGCAAGATCCTGTCGCGCACCCCCCTGGGGCGCACCGGGGACCCCATGGAGATCGCCCGGGTCGCCGTGTTCCTGGCCTCCGACGACGCCTCCTACCTCACGGGGCAGACCATCTACCCCGACGGCGGGCGCCTGCCGCTGAACTACACGGTGCCGGTGGCCGACGCCTGACGGCCGCCGCCTAGCGCGGCGCCAGCGGCCACACCACGGCGATCGCCAGGGTGCCGACCACCACCACCAGCAGCGACAGCGGCAGGCCGAGGCGGGAATAGTCGGCGAAGCGGTAGCCGCCGGGGCTCATCACCAGGGTGTTGCACTGGTGGCCGATGGGGGTGAGGAAGTCGCAGCCGGCCCCCACCGCCACCGCCATGAGGAAGGCATCGGGCCGCAGGCCGAGGTGGGCGGCGAGGCTGGCGCCGATCGGCGCCATCACCAGCACCGTGGCGGCGTTGTTGAGGAACGGCGTCACCGCCATCGCCGCGACCATCATCAGCGCCAGCGCCCCCAGGGGCGGCAGGGCCGCCGCCGCCACCGACAGCCAGCCGGCGATCAGATCGGTGCCGCCGGTGGACTGCAGCGCCTGGGACACCGGGATGAGCGAGCCGAACAGCACCAGGACCGGCCAGTCCACGGCGTCGTACGCCTCCTTCGGCGTCACCACCCGGAACAGCACCATGGCCACGGCCGCGGCGAAGAAGGCCGGCGCCACATGCACCACGCCGGTCGCCACCAGGGCCACGGTCGCGCCGACGATGGCGACGGCGAGGCCGCGCTTGCGCGGCCGGCCGATCGGCAGGTCGCGCGCCGCCAGCGGCAGGCAGCCGAGCGTCGCCAGGGTCTCGTGCACCTCGCCGGCGCGGGCCTGCAGCACCACCAGGTCGCCGAACTGGAAGCGCACGCGGCGCAGCCGCTGGCGGATGCGCTGGCCGCGCCGCGACAGGGCCAGCAGGATCACCCCGTAGCGGCCGCGCAGCGCCAGGTTCTCCACGGTCTGGCCGATCAGCAGGGAGCCCTGGGTGACCACCGCCTCCACCACCACCAGGTCCTCGATCCCGGTCGCCCCGTCCAGGGTCTTGCCGTCGGCCAGCTCCAGCCCGGCGTTCTTGACGAAGCGGGCGAGCGCCTGGGTGTCGCATTCCAGCACCAGAACGTCGCCCTCGAACAGGGTCCAATGGCCCGAGGGCACGTAGCGCCGGCGCCGCTCGCGCAGGATGGCGGCGACCGTCACGTCGCCCTCGCCCAGGTCCTCCAGCTCGGCCACGGTGCGGCCGACGAAGGGGGAGCCGGCGGGCAGCCGGGCCTCGGCGGTGAGGTCGTCGATGGAGAACGCGGCCTGGGAGGCCTGGGCCCGGCGCCGCGGCAGCAGGCGCCAGCCCAGCCCGAGGAAGGCGACCCCGGCCACCGCCAGGACGGCGCCCACGGGGGTGAAGTCGAACATGCGGAACGGCTCGCCCAGGATGTCCTCGCGCATGCGCGAGACGATGATGTTGGGCGAGGTGCCGACCAGCGTCATCAGCCCGCCCAGCAGCGAGCCGAAGGCCATGGGCATCAGCAGCGCCGACACCGGGGTCCCGGTGCGCGCCGCGATCTGCACCGCCACCGGCATCAGCATGGCCAGCGCGCCGACGTTCTTGACGATGGCCGACAGCACCGTGACGGTGCCGGCCAGGATCAGCACCTGGGTCGCCGGCGTGCGCATGCGGGCGGCGAGCGGCTTCATCGCCACCTCCACCACGCCGGAGCGCGCCACCCCGGCGCTGACCACCAGGGCGGAGCCGACGATGATGACGATCTCGTCGGAAAAGCCGCGGAACGCCGCCTCCTCCGGCACGATGCCGACGGCCAGCGCCGCCACCAGGGCCAGCAGGCCGACGATGTCGTAGCGCAGGCGGTCCCACACCAGCAGCACCACCACGGCGCCGATGATGGCAAAGGCCAAACCCTGTTCGCCGGTCATGAATCCCGTCGCGTCGTCGTGGTGGAGGAAGGGCGCAGCCCCGAGACATGGCGCGCCCGCGGCGTCCTGGCAAACCCTATTGCGCGGGGTCGGGGTCGGGGTCGGGGGCGCCGTCGTCGGGCGCCAGGGCGCGGCGGATCAGCGCGCCGCAGTTGGGCTGCTCCGCGGTGCCCGCGTCGAGCAGGGGCAGGAGCGCCGCCAGCGGCGTCAGCAGGGTCCCCAGGGCGACGGCGGCGGCGCCGCGCGCCGCCGCCTCGGTCGGGTCGAAGCCGATCTCGGGGGCGGCGAAGGGGCCGCGCACCAGCACCGGCACCTGGGTGGACAGCAGGTTCGGCTGCTTGGGCCGCCCCTCGATCCGCAGGTCGAGGGTCTCGACGCCGAGATCGATGGTGCCGGTGCCCACCGCCAGGGTCTCCGGGGTGTCGAGGACCAGCGCCTTGACCCGTCCCACCCCCTGCTCGACCGCGATGTCGGTGACGAAGCAGGTGACGGGGGCGGGCTCGTCGCCGCCCAGCACGATGCCCAGGGTCTCCAGCAGGTCGGTCTGCAGCCCCTCGACCACCAGCGCGCCCACCGTGCCGCCATCGACCGCCAGGCCGATGGTGCCGTCGGACACCGCCGCGATGTCGGCCACCGTGGCGCCGCGCCCGGTCAGCACGATGCGGCCGGTCACCGTGCCGCCCATCTGGTCGGCGAGGTCGCTGCCCTCGAACAGGTCGGCCAGGCCGATGCCGCGCAGGCCGACGTCGACGGCGGCCGCGGGGATCGCCTCGCGCCCGTCCAGCACCACCTTGCCGAGGATGCGGCCATCGCCCACCCCGAACGACACGGGATCGGCGGTGAGCACGCCGCGCTCCAGGTGCAGCACCATGCCGAAATTGTCGAGCGCCGCCGCCGCGGCCTCCAGCCGCTTGCCGTTCAGCCGCAGGTCGATGTCGGTGGTGCGCAGGCGCTCCAGGTTGACCGAGGTCGCCGGCAGCAGGCGCCCCGACGCCTTGGTGGGGTACGCCTCCGTGCCCGGCGGCGCGCCGCCGATCAGCCCGGCGAGGTCCGCCAGGGTCAGCCGCTCCGACACCAGCTCGGCGCCGATGTGGGTGCGGTCCGCGCCGGCGTCGATGGCGACGGTGCCGGCGACGTCGCTGCCGCCGACCCGGCCGGCAAGGTCGTCGAGGCGCCACTGGGCGCCGTCGCGCGCCAGCCGCCCGCGCAGGGCGTAGGGGCCGGTCTGCGGGGTGGGGATGCCGAACAGCGGGAGCACGGCGGACAGGTCGTCGCCTTCCAGCTCCACCGCCATGTCGATCCCTTCCAAGCGCGCCGGCTCGGCCAGGGTGCCGGTGACGGCGGCGCGGGTCCGCCCCACCGTGGCGACGGCACTGAGGGGCCAGGGCTCCGTGCCGTCGCGCAGCCGGTGCAGGGAGCCGCCGTCGAGGGTCAGCGCGAAGGGGGCGTCGGCGAAGGTGCCCTCGCCCTCGAGATGGACGCGGTCGTCGCCGTTGTCGCCGACCGCGGTGCTGATGGCGCTGTCGAAGGCGACGGCGCGGGTGGCGTCGCGGTAGATCAGGCGGCCGTCGTCGATGCGCAGCCGGTCGATCACCGGGACGCCGTCACGGCTGTCCGGCGCCACCGCACCGTCCCCCGCCCGGTCCCCCGCCGGTTCCCAGGTGGCGCGCCCCGCCGCGTCGCGCTCCAGGGCAAGGCGCGGCGCCACCAGCCTCACCTCCGGAAGCTCCCAGTCGCCGCGCAGCAGCGGCCAGAGGCGGAGCTGCACGTCCAGCGCCGCGATGGCCAGCATCGCGTCGTCCTGCGCCCAGTCGGGGTTGGCGACGCGCACGTCCGTGGCCTCGATCCGGATGGGGTCGCCGAGGCGGACGCGCAGGTCACCGTCGATCCGCACCGTGCGCCCCAGGGCGCCACTCGCCCAGGCGGCCGCGGTGGGGCGGGCGTGGTTCCACTCGAACAGCAGCACGGCCCCGACGGCGACCAGCAGCACCGCAAGGACACCCGCGCCGATCCACCTGGACACCCTCATCCCCCGGCCCCTTTCCCGTTGCGGAGGGTCAACGCGGGGCGGGCCCCTCCGGCCCCGGGGGTAATCCGGAAGTGCGGCGGCGCGACACCACCTCGGCGATGGCGGCGCCGTCGGAGCCGCGCTCCAGCACGCAGCGGTGGGCCAGCTCCTCCGGTCCGGCGCGCCACTCCACGACGCGCACGGTGACGCTCTCGCCGGGATCGGCGTTGCCAAGATAGACGACGTCGCGCTCGACCGTGGTCGCCCGGTCGGCCGCCGCCGGGTCGATCCGCCATTCCGCGCGGTCGACCAGCGCCACGAAGCTGGCGAAGTAGAGGAACCCCGCGCCGTTGAAGTCGAGGCTGGGACAGGGGTCGAAGGCGACGGCGGCAACCGCGCCGGCCACCCCCGTCTGGCGCCCGGCGCGCCGTGCCGCGGCGCGGTCGGCGATGGCGGCGGCCGGCGTCGGAGTGGCCCCCCGCGGGTCGGCCCCCCGCGGGTCGGCGACCGGCGGCAGCCCTTCCACCTCGACCCGCGCCACCACGTGGTTGCCGCCGCCGGGGCCGCGCCGCACGAAGGTCGACAGCAGGGTGACGGTGCCGATGGGCCGGTCGTCACAGGTCAGCGCGTGCCAGCTGCCGACCTGGGTGCGCGACACCCGCTCCAGCGTCGAGACGACGCGCAGCACGCCGTTCTCCCGCACCGCCGCGAAGTCGCCGCCGTCCACCCGGAGGGCGCAGAAGGCGGCGTAGACCGGCGCCCCCCGCGCGTCGTGGAAATCGGGCACGGCGCGGCCCGCCGCCCGGGCCAGCAGCAGCCAGTGGCGGTGCCCCAGTTCCTTCAGCAGCCAGTTCTCCGACAGGCCGCCCCGGGCGAGGTGCGGCATGCCCAGCAGGATGGCGTCGGGGGCCTCCCCCCACGGCGCCGCGGCGGCCGCTCCGGCGGCGGCGCGCAGCAACCCGTCCATGGCCACGCCCCCTTACCGGCTGACGGCGACGCGGCGGTCGGGCGCCGTCTGCCCAGCGGCGGTCCGTTCGGCGATCCGCTCGGCGATGCGCTGGGCGATGTGGCCGGCGTCGCGGGCGATGCCGGAGAAGCGCCCCGATCCCCAGGTGTGCAGCCAGGGCAGGCCGAGGACGTAGAGCCCGGGCTCGCCGGTCACCCCGCGATGGTGCTTGGGGTGTCCGGCGCCGTTGAAGACCGGCGCGTCGAGCCAGCGGAAATCGGGCTGGAAGCCGATGCACCAGACAATGGCGGCGATTCCCGCGTCGTCGAGGTCCAGCGCCCGCGGCTCGACCGGCGGCTGCCACACCGGCTCGTACACCGAGGCCGGCGGGGCGTCGACGCCCGTCTCGGCGATGTGGCGGTCGATGGCGGCGTTGATGGCGTTGTACACGCGGTCGGCCTCGTCGAGCGCGGCGCGCAGGCTCGGCCGGAACGTCAGGGTCGTGCCTTCCAGCCCGTCCAGCAGGCCGTAGAGCCGCATGCCCTGGAGCGCGAAGGCCCGCAGGTCGATGTCGCGGCCGCCGTCGCGGCCGGTGACGTAATGGTTGGTGTTGTCCCGGACCCCCTCGCGCAGGGGGTGCTTCTCCACGGGCATGTCGTAATAGCCCATCCCGGCCAGCCAGGTGACCACGTCCCGGCCGCGGTAGACGCGGGCGCAGCGCGGGGCGTCGCCCACCGCCAGGTGGACCTGGCGGCCGGCGAGGTGCAGGTCCTCGGCGATCTGGGCGCCGGACTGGCCGGAGCCGACCACCAGCACCGCGCCCTCCGGCAGGGCGGCGGCGCTGCGGTACTGCTCGGAATGGATCTGCACCACGCGCGGCGGCACCCGCTCGGCGAGGCGGGGCACGATCGGCACGGTGTAGCCGCCCGACGCCGCCACCACCTGCTCGGCCACGAAATCGCCGGCGCTGGTGACCACGTCGAAGGCGCCGTCGGGCCGCCGCGCCACCCGCGACACGCCCACCCCCTCCCGCAGATGCGCCCCGGCCTTGGCGCGGAAGCCCTGGAGATAGGCGAGGATCTGGTCGCGCGTCATGAACCCGTCGGGGTCGTCGCCCTGGTAGGGGTGGCCGGGAAGCTGGCACTGCCAGTTGGGCGTCACCAGGCAGAAATTGTCCCAGCGCTGCTCCTTCCAGACATGCATCGCCGTCTTGCGCTCGAAGACGAGATGCTCGATCCCCGATTCCTGGAGGAAGCAACTGATGGACAGGCCGGCCTGGCCACCGCCGATGACGGCGACCGGAAGCACGGGGGAAGGGCTGGGCATGGCGAAGGGCTCCGGTCAGACGGGGTCGAAGGACACGACGCGCACGCGGGCGTCGGGATGGTCGGCGAAGCGGGCACCCGCCGCCTCGACGCGGGCGAGCTGGGCGGCGGCGCGGGAACAGGGAAAGCCGTATTTCTCCCGCACCCGGTCGCTGGCGATGGCCAGGGCGGTGCGGGTCCGCCGGAGGAAGTCGTCCAGCGGGTACTCGGCACCCTCCTCCAGGTGGTCGCGGACCACCAGCGACGGGGAGTAGCAGCGCTCCCGCGTGCCGTCGGGCCAGCGGACGGAGAAGCTCATCTCAGGCATGGAGGACCTCGTGGAGCTGGCGGTAGACGGGCAGATGCGCCGCGGCGACGCGGCCCCAGTCATGGGGGGCGAGCGCCACGTCGGCCCGCGCGGCGAAGGCGGCCCGCGCCCCGGGCAGCAGCGTGCGCCGCATCGCCACGGCGATGTCGGCCGGGGCGGCGGGGTCGCAGAACGCGACGTCGCCGTCGCCGAACAGGTCGGTGAACGGCGCGATGCGGGCGGTGACGACCGGCGTGCCGCAGGCGATGGCCTCGATGGCGACCAGCCCGAACCCCTCCTTGACCGATGGAAAGACCAGGGCGTCGGCCATCCGGTAGAGCGCCGGCATGTCCGGCTGGTCGATCGCCCCGGCAAGGTGGACCCGCTCGGCGACGGCGCCGAGTCCGGCCAGTTCGGCGTCGAAGGACCTGCGGTAGGCGCCGTGGTCGAGCAGCGAGACCCCGCCGGCGATGACGAGGCGTGCCTTTGGCCGCTCGGCGGCGAGGCGGGCGAAGGCGCGCAGGATGTTGAGCGTATTCTTGCGCGCCTCGACCCCGCCGACGGCGAGGAAGACCGGACCCGGGCCGGGGGCGAGGCGGGCGCGCAGGGCGGCCTCGCGGCCGTCCGGCCGGGGCGTGAACACGGTGCGGTCGACGCCGTTGCCGGTGACCGTGGCGGCCACCGCGAAGCTCCGCGCCAGGCGGTCGCGCCACAGCGCACTGACCACCAGGTGGCGGTCGGCGTCGCGGATGGAGCGCGCCTGCAGGGCGACCAGCCGCGGGTCGGCGAAGCTGTCGACGTGGTGCACGGTGCGGGCGAAGCCGGCGATCAGCCCGCGCTCCTTCAAGGTGGCCAGCGCGTTGCCGGAGATCCCGTCCTGGGCGTGGAAGACGTCGAAGCGGCGGTGCGCCGGGTCGGCGAAGTGCCGGACATAGTCGGCGATCCGCGCCTCGACGAGGTCGCGCGTGGTGCCGCCGGCCGGCCTGGCCGACACCGCCACGGTGGCGCCGAGGGTCGGGCGGAAGAAGCCCGCCCCGGCGGGGTCGGGGGCATGGACCACCGCCTCGTGGCCGCCGCGCACCAGGGCGTCGGCGAGGGCCAACGCGTGGACCACCCCGCCCCGCGGGTTGACCGAGTGGGCGAGCACGGCGATGCGCAGGGGGCGGCCGGGCGTCATGCCACGCCCTCCCCGCCCACGAAGCCCAGCAGGGAGCCGGCGCCGCCGCCGCGCACCACGGCGGTGGCGGCGCCGTCGCGGATGGCGACTCCCTGCCCGGCGCCGACGCTGCCGGCGACGGCGGCGGCGATGCCGCGGCCGGCGAAGCGGTCGAGCACGGCGGCGACCGCGTCGGGCGCCACCGCCAGCAGGTAGCCGTAGCTGGGAAAGCTGGTCAGCCAGCGGTCCAGCGCCACCCCGGCCGGCCGCGGCACGGCCTCGACGTCGATGGTCACGCAGACGCCGGAGCAATCGGCCAGCATGGCCGCGGTGCCGACCACGCCGCCCTGGCTGATGTCCTTGGCGGCGCGGCACAGCCCGGCCTCGGCGATGGCCGGCAGCAGCTCCAGGTCGCCGCGCAGGCGGTCCGCCGGGGCGTCGGTCGCCGCCTCCCAGTTGGCGAAGGGCTCGCGGTAGCGGCCGCGCAGGTCGATCGCCACCACCAGCCGGTCGCCCGGCCGGGCGTCGAAGCTGGTCATCAGCGTCCGGGCGCGGCCGAGGATGGCCACGGCAAGCTGGCCGCGGTCCGTCCGCAGGTTGGTGTGGCCGCCGACCACCGGCACGCCGAAACGCTCCGCCGCCGCCCGCAGCCCGTCCAGCACCGGCGCGGCCCCCTCCGCCCCGTCGGCCCACAGGGCGTCGACCACGGCCACCGGCCGGCCGCCCATGGCCGCCACGTCGGACAGGTTGACCATGACCCCGCACCACCCGGCGAACCAGGGATCGCCGGCCACGAAGGCGTTCATGAAGCCCTCGATGGCCAGCAGGGTGAAGCCGTCGCCGTCGGGAATGGCCGCGCAGTCGTCGCCCACCGGCACCCCGTGCGCACCGCCGAGCCCGAGGCGCCGGGCCGCGGCGGCGATGTCGCCCTTGGCCGCCAGCCCCGGGCCGCCCCGCAGGGTGTCCGCCAGGCGCTCCAGCGCGGTCATGCCGCCCTCCGCAGGGCGAGGAAGCCGGTCTCCGGGGCGGGGAACGGCGGGTAGGCGGCGAGGTCCGCCTCCATGCGGTGGTGCGCGCGGCCGTGCAGGTCGAGCTCCTCCAGGGTGCGCCAGTGGAGGCGCCGGAACAGCGGCACGTTCTGGCCCTGCACATGGGCCAGGAAGCGGGTGCAGCCGCGCCCGTGGGCCGAGGACACCGCCAGCCGGATCAGCATGGCGCCGAGGGTGCCGATGCGGCGGTGGTCCGCGGCGACGGCGAGGCGGGAGCCCCACCATTCCCCGGGCGCGCTCTCGTGGATGCGGACGGTGCCGACCACGGCGTCGGCGGCGACCCCCAGCATGGACAGGGCGACGATCGGCGTGGCGACCGCGTCGACGGCGTCGCGGTCGTCGCCGTCGAACAGCCCCTGCTCGGCGCAGAACACCGCGCGCCGCAGGGCGGCGGCGCCGGCGCGCTCCCAGGGTGCGGTGGCGTACTTGATCTGGAACGCGGCGGCGCGGAAGGGCCGGCCCCCGGTCCAGGGGATCATGCGGCGCCTCCCCGGGCCGACCGGCCGCGCTCGTAGGAGGACAGCGCGGAGCAGGCGCCGCAACGTCCGCACCCGGCCTTGACCCGGTCGGCCGCCAGCCCCTGCTCGGCCAGCACGCCGGCGAGCGGCTCCAGCAGGGCGGCCATGAAGGCCGGGGTGGGTCCGGCGTGGTCGGCCAGCGGCGTGCCGGAGATCGGCACGAAGGGGACCACGAAGGGGTAGACGCCGATCTCCGCGAGCCGCCGGCAGACCGCCAGGATGTCCTCGGCCGGGTCGCCGAGGCCGGCGAGGATGTAGGTCGACACCTGGCCGCGGCCGAACACCGCCACCGCGTCGGCGAACGCGGCGACGTAACGCTCCACCGTCACCTGGGCCTTGCCCGGCATGATGCGGCGGCGCACCGGCTCGGTCACCGCCTCGAGGTGCATGCCCAGCGCGGCGGCGCCGGCGTCGCGCAGGCGGGCGAACCAGGCGTGGTCGTCGGGCGGCTCGCACTGCACCTGGACGGGAAGGTCGACCGCGGCCGTCACCGCGGCCACGCTCTCGGCCAGGATGGCGGCGCCGCGGTCCTTGCCGGGCGGCGTGCCGGTGGTCATCACCATGTGCCGCACGCCGTCCAGCTCCACCGCCGCCCGGGCCACCTCGGCGAGCTGGGCCGGGGTCTTGCGCTCGATGGTGCGGCCGGCCTCCAGGGACTGGCCGATGGCGCAGAACTGGCAGCTCTTGCCGCGGCTGACATAGCGCACGCAGGTCTGCAGCACGGTGGTGGCGAGCACGTCGCGGCCGTGCAGCGCGGCGATCTTCCAGTAGGGCACGCCATCGGCGGTGGTGCGGTCGTAGAAGCGGGGCCGCGCCGGAAACGTCACCTCGGCCACCGCCCGGCCGTCGCGCAGCACCCGCCCCCGGCCGTCGGGCCCGGGGGCCTCCACCAGGTAGGGGCTGTCGGCGGCCGGGGCGGTGTGCACCGGCACCATCACCGTCGCCCCGCCGATGGTCATCGCCGTGTGGTCGGACGGACCGGCGCCGCCGCGGCGGCTGCCCGCCCCGGCGGCCGGGTCGACCAGCCGCGCCCCGAAGGACTGCAGCTCAGTGATCAGCGCTTCCGGCCGGAGCAGGGTGGTGGTCTGCGGCTTCATCGTCGTGGCTCCCGGATGCGGGGGGAAGGGGCGCGGCGCGCTCGCGCATGGGGCGCGCCGGGCGGGCGTCGAGGGTGAGGCTGAGGAGTTCGGGGCGCGCGTAGTGCCCGACGCTGTCCATCATCCGCTTGCGCTTGGTGATGAGGGCGAAGTCGAGGTCGGCGATCACCATGCCCTCGCCCTCGGTCAGCGGCGGCACCAGGTGCCCGCCCTCCGGCCCGACGATCGCGGTCATGCAGCCGCCGGTCAGCGCCCGGCGCAGCCCCGGGTCGGGGGTGATCGAGGCGATCTGCTCCGCGCTCAGCCAGCCCGTGGCGTTGACCACGAAGCAGCCGCTCTCCAGGGCGTGGTGGCGGATCGTCACCTCGATCTGCTCGGCGAAGATCGGCCCGACCAGGGAGCCGGGGAACTGGGCCACGTGGATCTCTTCGTGCTGGGCCATCAGGGCGTAGCGGGCCAGCGGGTTGTAGTGCTCCCAGCAGGCCAGCGCGCCGACCCGGCCGACCCGCGTGTCGACCACCCGCAGGCCGCTGCCGTCGCCCTGGCCCCAGATCATCCGTTCGTGGAAGGTCGGGGTGATCTTGCGGCGCGCCAGGGCCAGCGTGCCGTCGGCGTCGAACACCAGCTGGGTGTTGTAGAGCGAGCCGTGGTCGCGCTCGTTGACGCCCAGCACGACCACCATGGCGTGGCGGCGCGCGGCGGCCGCGACGGCGTCGGTCGCCGGGCCCGGCACCGCCACCGCCTCCTCGTAGAGGCGCAGGTGCTCGCGGCCCGACAGGACCGGCGGCAGCACGAACGAGAAGTAGGGGTACCAGGGGACGAACGTCTCCGGGAAGACGAGCAGCTGCGCGCCCTTGGCCGCGGCCTCGGCGATCGCATTCAGGACCTTGGCGATGGTCCCGTCGCGGGAGTCCAGGTCGGGGGCGATCTGGACCGCGGCGGCGCGGATCAGGGTGGTCTCGGCCATGGGCGTTCCTCTCATCGGCCCGGGCGGCGGCGCCCCCGCCCGCGCGACGGCGGCGGCGGCGGCACCGGCCGGGGCGGGGACGGGGGCATTGGTGGTACGGCGCCGGCGGCGCTTGGCTCAGAGCGTCCAGGTGTCGAGGATGAAGGCGCCGGCCTTGCGGTGCAGGAGCACGATGTCCAGCACGTCGAGCGGGCTGATCGGCTTGATCCCCGGGATCAGGGAACCCTCGCCATGGCCGTAGAGCGACTGCAGGGCGAAGCGGCAGGCGTAGACCTTGCCGCCGTCGCCGATGATCTTCTCCAGGCGGTGGTTGAAGTTGAGGTGCCCGGGGAACGCCTCGTCGCCGAGCTTGGGGAAGCCGCGCTGGACGCCCAGCGTGACGCCCGGCCCGTAGAGCAGGATCGAGGTCTCGAACCCCTTCTGGATCAGCCGGGACGCCTGGAGCAGGTTGACCAGGCCGATCGAGCCTTCGAAGGCGACGGTGTGGAAGGTCACCAGCGCCTTTTCGCCGGGCTCGGCCTTGACGTCCTCGAACACCTTCTCTTCGTAGTCGACAAGGAAATCACCCGTCTGGTTGGCGGGGCGGGTCACCTGGGGCATGGAACACCTCGTTGGGGGCTGGGGTCGGGCGTGCGGCGGGCGCCGCGGCGCGTCCCGAATGATCTGCAATCAATATGCCAGTCATTCCATCCACACAGAGCAACGCAATCCATTCATTAGATCTGCTTGATGTGCGAATCGCATGGGCAGACTGCTGCGACACTTTGCCCATTGCGCCGGCACCGATCGGGTTCGGGCGCAGCCCAACCGGGGGATCACCGGGGGATCACCGGGGGATCCTGCGCCGGCCCGGACCGGGCATTGACCCCATCCGGCCCGCGGCAATCCGCGCATCAATATTTTCGGCGACCGCACTGGCGAAGCGGTCCGCAACAGGATACAGTCAATCCATCTAATCCACCGAATCCATGCAATGCCCGACTGGCTCCCCGACCTCTCGACCTCCGTCCGTCCCCGCTACCTCGCCCTCGCCGACCACATCGCCGCCGACATCGAGAGCGGCCGGCTGGCGGCGGGCGACCGGCTGCCGCCCCAGCGCCGGCTGGCGGAGCGGCTCGGCGTGGACTTCACCACGGTCGCCCGCGGCTACACCGAGGCCGGCAAGCGCGGGCTGGTGGAGGCGCGGGTCGGCCAGGGCACCTTCGTGCGCGCCGCCGTCGTCCCGGCCGTCGTCCCGGCGCCCGCCCGCCCCCGCGCCACCGCCGTCGACCTGTCCATGAACCTGCCGCCGGAGCCCGACGATCCCGCCCTGCTGGAGCGCATGCGGGCCGGTCTCGCGGTCATCGGCCAGGACCTGGTGGGGCATCTGCGCTACCAGGGGTTCGGCGGCGGGCCGGCCGACCGGGAGGCGGCGTCCCTGTGGCTGGGCCGGCGCGGCCTGGTGCCGTCGCTGGAGCGCATCTCCATCACGCCGGGCGCCCACCCGGCGCTGCTCGGCATTCTGGGCATCCTGGCGCGGCCCGGCCAGGTGGTGCTGAGCGAGCGGATCACCTACCCCGGCATCCGCTCCATCGCCGCCCAGCTCAACCTGTCCCTGACCGGCCTGCCGATGGACGAGGAGGGCATCGACCCCGACGCCCTGTCGGCGGCCTGCGCCAAGCTGTCGCCGCGGGCGCTCTACCTCAACCCGACCCTGCAGAACCCCACCACCCTGACGGTGAGCCAGCGCCGGCGCGAGGCGATCGTCGCCATCGCCCGGCGCTGGGGGGTGCCGATCGTCGAGGACGACGCCTACGGCATCATCCCCGACCACGCCCCCGGCGCGCTGGCGGCGATCGCCCCGGACATCACCTGGTACGTGGCGGGGCTGGCCAAATGCGTCGGCGCCGGCCTGCGCGCCGCCTATGTGGTGACCCCGGACACCCGCGCCGCCTGGGGCTTCGCCGCGGCCGTGCGCTCGGCCACGGTGATGGCCTCGCCGCTGACGGTGGCCCTGGCGACCCGCTGGATCGAGGACGGCACGGCCGACGGCCTCCTGCGCTTCATCCGCCGCGAGGCGGCGGCCCGCCAGGACCTCGCCCGGCGCATCCTGCCGGCCGCCTGCTACCGCGCCGACCCCTCGGGGTTCCATCTCTGGCTGCCGCTGCCGGCGGGCTGGACCCGCTCGGCCTTCACCGGGCACATGCGCCACACCGGCATCGGCGTGGTGGCCAGCGACGCCTTCACCGTCAGCGGCCCGCCGGCCGAGGCGGTGCGGATCTGCCTGGGCGGCCCGGTGTCGCGCGAGGACGTGCGCCGCGCCCTGGACTTCGCCGCCCACGCCCTGGAGGTCCAGCCGGAGATCGCCACCTCATTCCTGTGACCGGAACGCCCCCGCCAGGACACCCGCCCCAGGACACCACCATGCCCCAGCCGACCGTTCCGCCGCCCGTTGCGGCCATCATCGCCGTCGTCGTGAGAGAGGGCCGGGTGCTGCTGGTGCAGCGCGCCAACCCGCCGGACGCCGGCCGCTGGGGCTTCCCCGGCGGCAAGATCGACGGCGGGGAGACCCTGGCCGCCGCCGCCCTGCGCGAACTGGAGGAGGAAACCGGCGTGCGCGCCGAGGCCGGCCCGGTGCTGACCGCGCTGGATGCCTTCGAGCGCGCGGACGACGGCACGGTGCGCCGGCACTTCCTGCTGGTCGCCGTGCTGTGCCACTGGCTGGGCGGGGAGCCGGTGGCCGCCGACGACGCCCTGGACGCCCGCTGGGTGCCGGTGGAGGCCCTCGACGACGGTGCCCTGGCGCTGTGCGCCGGCGTGGCCGCCGTCGCCCGCCGGGCGGTCGCCGTGGCGGACGGGACGGTGTCCTAGTCGCCCGGCGTCAGGGTCGGCGCCGCCTCGGTCGCCGCCCCGGCGCGCACGGCCTGCTCGCGGTGGAAGACGAAGAGGCCGCTGGCGATGATCAGGGTGGCGCCCAGCGCCACCGCCGGGGTCGGGGCGTGGCCCCACACCACCAGGTCCAGCACCACGGCGAACAGGATGGAGATGTACTGGAACGGCGCCACCACCACCGGCGGCGTGAGCTGGAGGGAGCGGTTCACCGCCATGTGCCCGGCCAGCGCCACCACCCCGAGGAGGCCAAGCAACAGGAAATCGATCCCGGCCGGCACCGAGGCCGCCACCGGCAGGGACGCCGCGCCGAGCAGGCCGGTGCCGAAGGTGCTGAAGGAGACCAGGGTCAGGTTGCCGTCGGCGCGCAGGTGGCGCGAGCCGATCATGCTGAAGGAGTAGGCGACGGTCCCGAACAGCGCCACCCCCGTGGCCACGGGGTCGAAGGCGCCGGCCGGACGCAGCACCATGACCACGCCGACGAAGCCGACCACCACCGCGGTCCAGCGCCGCCACCCCACCCGCTCGCCCAGCAGCGGCACCGACAGCGCGGTGACGATCAGCGGCGAGGCCATGTAGATGGTCATCACGTCGGCCAGCGGCAGGTCGCGCACCGCCCAGTAGAAGCAGGCGATCTCGGTCACCGCCGCCAGCACCCGCAGCAGGTGGAGCGACACCCGGCGCACCCCGAACACCGCCCGCCAGCCGCGCCGGTGGATCAGCGGCACCAGGATGGCGGCGGCGAACAGGCTGCGCACCGCCAGCAGGACGCCCACGGCGTGCTCGGCCACCAGCCACTTGCCGAGGGCGTCGTTGACCGTGAACAGGGTGATGCCCAGCAGCATCATCAGGATGCCGCGGCGGGTGTCGGACATGGGGGGACCGTGTCGGTATCGGGGCGGAGTCGAGCTGCGAACCAATGACGCAGGGGCGTGGCTAAATCACCTTCCGGGATCGCAGGGCTTCCCTGTCGGCGGCGCATACGCCCAGCTCGGTCAGGACCGCGTCGGTGTGCTGCCCCAGCGCCGGCGGCCCCACCGCGTGCTCCACCGGGGTGGCCGAGCAGCGGATCGGGCTCGCCACGGTGGGGACCGAGCCGACGGTGGCGTGGGGCAGGTCGCGGCGCAGGCCGCGGGCCACCACATGGGGGTCGGCGAACAGCTGGGCCAGGTCGTTGATGGGGCCGCAGGGCACCCCCAGCGGCTCCAGCGCGGCCAGCCAGTCGGCGGTGGCGCGGGTGCGCAGCAGCCCGTCCAGCAGCGGCACCAGCGCGGCACGGTGGGCGACCCGCGCGGGGTTGGTGGCGAAGCGCGGGTCCTCGGCCAGGTCGGGCCGGCCGGCGACGGCGCAGAAGCGGGCGAACTGGCCGTCGTTGCCGACCGCCAGGATGATGTGGCCGTCCCCGGTGGCGAAGGCCTGGTAGGGCACGATGTTGGGGTGGGCGTTGCCCAGCCGCTGCGGCGCCGTGCCGGACACCAGGAAGTTCATGGCCTGGTTGGCCAGCATCGCCACCTGCACGTCGAGCAGGGCGAGGTCGACCCGCTGCCCCTCGCCGGTGCGGTCGCGGTGAGCCAGCGCGCCGAGGATGCCGACCGCGGCGTAGAGGCCGGTGAAGAGGTCGGTGACCGCCACCCCCACCTTGACCGGCCCGCCGCCCGGTTCCCCGTCGGGCTGGCCGGTCAGGCTCATCAGCCCGCCCATGCCCTGGATCATGAAGTCGTAGCCGGCGCGCCGTGCGTAGGGGCCGTCCTGGCCGAAGCCGGTGATCGAGCAGTGGACCAGGCGCGGGTTGACGGCGCGCAGGCTGTCCCAGTCCAGCCCGTACTTGGCCAGCCCGCCGACCTTGAAATTCTCGATCACCACGTCCGACGCGGCGGCCAGCCGGCGCACCAGCGCCTGCCCCTCCGGCCGCTCGAAGTCGATGGTGACCGAGCGCTTGCCGCGGTTGGCGGCGAGGAAATAGGCGGCCTCCCGGGCCTCCCCGTCGGTCCCCTCCCCGTCCGTTCCGGTCGCCCAGGGCGGACCCCAGGCGCGGGTGTCGTCGCCGGTCCCCGGGCGCTCCACCTTGACCACGTCGGCGCCAAGGTCGGCCAGGGTCTGGGCCGCCCACGGCCCGGCCAGGACGCGGCTCAGCTCCAGCACCTTGAGGTGCGCCAGGGGGCCGGCCACGGCGCTCAGCCCGTGAAGGCCTGGATGCCGGTGATGGCCCGGCCGAGGATCAGGGCGTGGATGTCGTGGGTGCCCTCGTAGGTGTTCACCGCCTCCAGGTTCATGGCGTGGCGGATGACATGGTACTCGTCGGCGATGCCGTTGCCGCCGTGCATGTCGCGGGCGACCCGGGCGATCGCCAGCGCCTTGCCGCAGTTGTTGCGCTTGATCAGCGACACCATCTCCGGCGCCGCCGCCCCCTCGTCCATCAGCCGGCCGACCCGCAGCGCCGCCTGCAGGCCGAGCGCGATCTCCGTCTCCATGTCCGCCAGCTTGAGCTGGGAGAGCTGGGTGGCGGCCAGCGGCCGGCCGAACTGCTTGCGGTCGAGCTGGTACTGGCGCGCCGCGGCGAAGCAGAACTCCGCCGCCCCCATGGCGCCCCAGCCGATGCCGAAGCGCGCCCGGTTGAGGCAGCCGAACGGCCCCTTCAGCCCCTTGGCGCCCGGCAGCAGGGCGTCCTCGCCCACCGCCACCTCGTCCATGACGATCTCGCCGGTGACCGAGGCGCGCAGCGCGAACTTGCCCTCGATCTTCGGTGCCGACAGCCCCTTGGTGCCCTTGTCCAGGACGAAGCCGCGGATCTCGCCCGCGTCGTCCTTGGCCCAGACGACGAAGACGTCGGCGATGGGGGCGTTGGTGATCCAGGTCTTGGCGCCGGTCAGCACCCAGCCGGCGGCGGTGCGCCGGGCCCGCGTCTTCATGCCCGCGGGGTCGGAGCCGGCGTCCGGCTCGGTCAGGCCGAAGCAGCCGATCCACTCGCCGGTGGCGAGCCTGGGCAGGTAGCGGCGGCGCTGCTCCTCGGTGCCGTAGGCGTGGATGGGGTGCATGACCAGGGAGGACTGCACGCTCATCATCGAGCGGTAGCCGCTGTCGACCCGCTCGACCTCGCGGGCGATCAGCCCGTAGGAGACGTAATTGACGCCGGCGCAGCCGTAGTCCTCCGGCAGGGTGGCGCCGAGGAAGCCCAGCGCCCCCATCTCCCGGAAGATGGCGGGGTCCGTCGTCTCGTGACGGTTCGCCTCCAGAATCCGCGGCATCAGCCGGTCCTGGCAATAGGCATGGGCGCTGTCGCGGATCATCCGCTCGTCGTCGGTCAACTGGCCGTCCAGCGCCAGCGGGTCGTCCCACGCGAACACGGCGCGCGTCTCGGTCTTCGCCACCCCAGATCCTCCCTCCACCGGATGGGCGCCGTGGCGCGCCCTCTCCGGCCACAGTGGCGCAGGATCGTTTGATGGGTCCAATACATTTGTCCGGCGGCACTTATCGCTTTCCCATATGGCCGGCGGCGCTGCGCGCGGGGATCAGATCCAGGTGATGTAGGGGTCGAGGCCGTAGCTGTGGCCGTCGAACAGCATGACCACCGTCCCGGTCGAACCATAGGCCTCGACGATGGTCGACGCCGCCTCGCCGGGCGCCAGGGGGCCGCCGTCGGTGTTGGAGCCCTGCCAGGTGTCCTCGGGCGCCCCGCCGACGTCGACGATCACCCGGTCGCCCTCGTCCGGGTTGAAGTCGGCGATGTAGACCTCCAACACCTCGTCGGGGTTTGCCGGGTCGATGTAGAAGGTGTCGGCGCCGGCGCCGCCATGCAGGGTGTCGTGCCCGCTCTCGGCCACCAGGCGGTCGGCGCCGCTGCCGCCGTAGAGCTGGTCGTCGCCGGCGCCGCCGACCAGCGTGTCGTCGCCGTCGACGCCGCGCAGCTTGTCGTTGCCGGCCCCGCCGTCCAGGTGGTTGCCCGAGCGGTTGCCGACCACGGAGTCGTCGCCCTCGCCCCCGGCGACCGTGGCGGCGCCGGCCTCGTCCTGCAGCAGGACCTGCTCGACGCCCTGGGCGTTGTGCAGATCCCAGGACGAGAACAGGAAGACCCGGTCGGCCGCGCCACCGTCATCAAGGATCTGATCCCCGGCCTCCCCGACATAATAGGTGTCGTTGCCACCACCGCCGAACATGGTGTCGACACCGCTGCCGCCCAACAACGTGTCGTCGCCCCCCAGCCCCCACAACTGGTCATTGCCGCCATGACCGTAGATGACGTCCGAAGACCCGCCGCCCGAGAGGACGTCGTTCAAGTTGTTGCCGCGAACCAGCGCCATCATAGCCTCCGAAGATCGGGTTCTTTTTGCTTCGGACGTCGTCCGGGCGTCTTGGTCTTATGAAACCAATGCGCTTCGAACTGCGTCAGAACTCTTCCCTGAAGTTGCGGCTGCAGGCGCGCGGGGTCAAGACGCCGAAGGTGTTAGATGGTAAATTATCTCTTAATATCGGCTTTTTCGTCGAATCCCATCCAAATGCACCCTTGCTGCCGCCGCGTTGACGCCCCGCCCCACTCGGTCATAGTGGCGCCATGGATCTGCGCCATCTCCGTCACTTCGTCGCGGTCGCCGAGGAGTTGCATTTCAGCCGGGCCGCGGCGCGGCTCGGCATCGGCCAGCCGCCGCTCAGCCAGTCCATCCAGGCTCTGGAGGCGGATCTGGAGGTGCGCCTGTTCGACCGCACGCGGCGCCGGGTCGCCCTGACCGCCGCCGGAGCGACCCTGCTGGCGGAGGCCCGGGCGATCCTCGCCCACGCCGAGCGGGCGGTCGTGCTGACCCGCCGCGCCGCCCGCGGCGAGGTGGGCGAGCTGCGGGTCGGGTTCACCGCGGCGGCGCCGTTCCAGCCGGTGGTGCCCCGGCTGATCGACGCCTACCGCCGCGCCTGCCCGGATGTCCACCTGACGCTGGTGGAGATGCCGTCGAAGCCGCAGCTGGCGGCGTTGGCCGCGAACCGGCTGGACGTCGGCTTCGTCCGCGAGCCGCTGGCCCCGCCGGGCGACGCCGTGCGCTTCCATCCCATCCTGCGCGAGCCGCTGCTGGCGGTGCTGCGCGCCGACCACCCCCTGGCGGCCCTGGACCCGGTGCCGCTGGCCGCCCTGGCCGACCAGCCCTTCGTCTTCTACCCCGCGGAGTACGGCACGGCGACCCACGAGCGGGTGATGGCGCTGTGCGCCGGCGCCGGGTTCCGGCCCGTCATCGCCCAGGAGGCGCGCGAGGCCTTCACGATCATCGGCCTGATCGCGGCCGGGCTCGGCGTCTCCATCCTGCCGGCGAACCTGCGCCAGGTGGCCGTCGCCGACGTGGTCTACCGCCGCCTCGACGCGCCCGATGCCCACACCACGCTGATGCTGGCCCATCGCGCCGACGACCGCTCGCCGCTGGTGAGCGCCTTCCGCGACCTGGCGGTGCGCATCGCCGGCGAGGCCCCGGCGGCGCTCAGCCCCGCAGCACCAGCGGCGTGATCGCGCCGACCGGCACCGTGGCGGACTCCGCGGGGCGGTCGTCGTCCTCGCCCCACAGCACCGCGTCGAGCCGTTCCACCCCGGCCAGGAAGAAGTTGATGAGGGTGCCCAACGCCTCGTCGTCGGTGATGGCCGCGGTGGGAACGCTGAGGTGGGCGACGACCCGGTCGCCCTCGGGGTCCAGCGACAGCACCAGCCCCTGGGTCCGCACACCGCGGTGGTTGAGGGTCAAGAGACGTTCGCACAGGTCCAGCCGCGCGTCGGGATCGCCGGGCACCGGGGCCAGGGCGGTGGACTGGGAAAACCACGCGCCATCGGCCGACAGGGTCAGCAGCACGGTGTCGCCGCGGAACGACAGGCCGCACACCCCGTCATCGTCGAAGGCGAGGCCCGTCAGCCCGTAGCGCGCGGCAACCTTGGACAAGAGCTGGTTCATCCGGTCGTGTTCGATCATGGCGGCTCAGTCCTTGGCATGGATGCCGCGCGATGCGGTGTGCACGGCGTCGCGGGGAATCTCGCATTCGATGATGAAGGCCGGGTACATCTGGATGGCGTCGGGAATGGTGAGGCTGGAATCGCGGTAGGACAGGGGCGGACCACGGTCGCCGGGCCCGGTCACCTGCAGGTCGAAGGTCCGGTGCTGCAGCGTGGAGTTCCGCATGGCGTTGTCGCGCAGGGCGCCCTGCAGGTGGCTGCCGCCGGTCTGACCCAGCTGCATCCGGGTCAGCGGGTTGTTGTCGCCGCGCCCCTGGGCGCGCGGCTTGCAGCCGACGGACACGTCGCTGTTGATGTTGTGCTCCGCCAGCTCGAGGTTGCCGCGGGTGCGGCGCGCCCGGTCCTCGGCGTCGTGCACGTTGCCGGCGAAGACCTTGGCGACCACCACGAAATGCTTGTAGGTCGGGGCGTCCCCGTCGCCCACGTTGGACGGCGGCGCGTAGGCCAGCGCCTTGGCGAACTGGTCGGTGAAGGCCGTGCCGTAGCCGGTCTTCCCATAGCCCTTGCCGAAGCCGTAGTTGCAGTACTCCGGATCGAAGCCGCCGCGCGCGATGTTCTTGACGTTGCCGGCGCCGGTGCCGTGGAACACCAGGCATTCGCCCGGCCGGTCGGTGCGGAACGCGGTGAAATCCCCGTCGTCCATGGAGTGGGAAGGCATGAAGCCGAGCGTGCCGTCGACCCGGCCCGACAGCGCGTCGACGTTCTCGTCGTAGGCGGCCCAGGTGGGGCAGGAGTCGTTGACGTAGATGTTGGTGACGGTCGCGCCGTCGATGGCGATGAACTCGGCGTCGCGCAGCTCCGGCATGCCGTAGGAGGCCAGCCACGCCTGGCCGTCGCGGGCCCGCTCGCCGCCGGTCCTGGTGTCGCGCAGCTCGTGGTCCTTGGCCATGGTGCCCGGCATCTCCTGCGCGTTGCGCTGGAGATACTCCACGAATCCCTGGAACACGTCGCTGTCGTGATCGAGCGGGCGCAGCGCCAGCTCGCCACCCGGGTCGAGTCCCGGCACCGGAACGGCGTCCAGCACCACGCCGTCCGCCAACGGCTCGCCACCAAGGGTCAGCGGCATGGTCCGGGTGAGATCCTTTCCGTGCTGCTCGGCCCAGGCGCGGATGCTGGCCGGCGCCCGCATCGTGCGGCTCGGCGCGTCGGCCCCCCCCAGCCCCACGTCGCCCAGGTCGGCTTCGATCGCGTCGCCTGTCTTGCCGCGCACCAGACCGGCCTTGCCCGGCTCCTCCTCCAGCTTGTGGGTGGCGATCCACCCGTAGGTCCACTGGTCGCGCGGCAGGATGTTCCGGTTGGTGTCGCTGATCACCGCGCCCCAGACATGGTCGCGCTTGGCGCCCAGCCCGATCGAGAAGGTCTCCCGCAGGGAGGCGTCGTAGACCACGACGGCCCCCGCCCCGCGCTCCGGGGGCCGCGAGAAAACCGATTTCTGATTGTCACCCCGGACGTTGACGTCACCCGTCAGGTGGCCGAGCCGGACCGTGGCGGAGCCGACCGTGAGGAACTGCCCGATGGAGGGCTTGGGCGCCACCTCCAGGTCGTCGCGCAGCGGGGCGAGCTCCCCCACCACGTCGATCTCCGACCGCTCGAACGGGTCGCCGCCGATCTCCAGCCGCGGCGACCGGAGATCGCCGTTGTCGACACCGCGCGCGTGGACCAGGGGCTCGGTCGCGTCCGGCCCGCCGCTGAGGTCGACGCCACCGCGGTCGTCGGTCCGCTCCAGGCCGGTCGGGACGAATCCCCCCGTTCCCCGCAACCCGCCGAGGGATGTGTCCGTCATGTTTGCCGCTCCATGCGAACCAGGCACCGGGGGTCATCATACACGGGACCGGATGCGCGCGACAGTTGATGCGTGGGCGGGGGGATGTCACGGCCCGCACCACCGGCGCACCCGGCGCTTGCGCCTCGCCCGGCCCCGGCTATGGTGGTCCCTCCCGTCGACCACACCCGAGCGCCGCGGCCCCCATGACGACCACCGCCCAACACAGCGTCGCCTTCAGCCACCGGGAGATCCTGCGGGTGTTCAGCGGGGTGGCGCTGGCCATGCTGATGGCCGCCATGGACCAGACGATCGTCGCCACCGCCCTGCCGACCATGGCCGCCGACCTCGGCAGCCTGGACGAGCTGCCCTGGGTGGTCACCGCCTACATGCTGGCCTCCACCGCCACCACGCCGGTCTACGGCAAGCTGTCCGACCTCTACGGGCGCAAGCGCCTGCTGCAGGTTGCCATCGTGCTGTTCCTGGCCGGGTCGGTGCTGTGCGCGGTGGCCCAGGACATGGTTCAGCTCGTCGTCTTCCGCGGCCTCCAGGGGCTGGGGGGCGGCGGGTTGATGGCGCTGGCCTTCACCATCATCGGCGACGTGGTGGCGCCGCGCGAGCGCGGCCGCTACCAGGGCCTGATCGGCGGCGTCTTCGCGCTGGCCAGCGTCGCCGGGCCGCTGCTGGGCGGGCTGTTCACCGAGTACCTGTCCTGGCATTGGATCTTCCTGATCAACCTGCCGGTCGGCATGGCGGCGCTGGCCATGACCAACCGGGCGCTGGGCCGTCTGCCCACCGGCGTCGCCCGGCCGCGGGTCGACGTGGTGGGGGCGGTGCTGCTGATGGGCGCGGTCACCAGCCTGCTGGTCGTGGTGTCGCGGGGCGGCAGCACGCTGTCCTGGACCTCGCCCGCCGTGCTCGGCCTGGCGGCGGCGGGGCTCGTCCTGCTGGCGGTCTTCCTGTGGCACGAGCGCCGGGTGGCCGAGCCCATCCTGCCCCTGCGCCTGTTCCGCATCCCGGTGTTCGCCGTGGCCAACCCGGTGGTGGCGGTGTCGGCCATGGTGCTGTTCGCCGGCATCGTCTTCCTGCCGCTGCACCTGCAGCTGGTGCGCGGCACGGGGGCCACGGCGTCCGGCCTGTTGCTGCTGCCCCTGGTGCTGGGCATGACCGGCGGCGCCGTCGGCGGCGGCCGGCTGATCGCCCGCAGCGGCCGCTACAAGGTGTTCCCGGTCGCCGGCCTCGGCCTGGCCGCGGCCATGTACCTGGTGCTCGGCCTCAACGCCGGGGCGGCCGCCGATCCGCTGTTCTCGGTGCTGGTGCTGGTGCCGCTGGGCGTCGGTCTGGGCCTGGTGATGCCGGTGATGACGGTGGCGGTGCAGAACGCGGTGGACCGCGCCGACCTCGGCGCCGCGACCTCGTCGGTGGGGTTCTTCCGCACCCTGGGGGGCTCCGTCGGGGTGGCGGTGTTCGGTGCGGTGCTGACCGCCACCGTCACCGCGCGCCTCGGCGCCGCCGGGGTGGCCGGGCTGGACCCCCGCGCGGTCATGGACGGCGGTGCCGCCGCCCTCGACCAACTCGCCCCGGCGGCGCGCGACGCCGCCCTGGCGGCCTTCGAAAGCGGCTTCGAGACCCTGTTCCTCCTGGCCGCCGGGCTGGCCGTGGTGTCGCTGGTCCTGGCGCTGTTCCTGGAGGAGCTGCCGCTGCGCTCCGCCGCGCCCGAGCCGGGGCGGCCGACCACCGCACCGGCCGACCGGCGCGGCGGCTGACGGCCGCCCCGGCCCGGTCGCCCGGCTTAGCCCAGCAGCTCCCGGCCGACGGTGCCGGCCACGCCCATCAGGTACATGGCGACCGAGCCGATCTGCGCCCGGTCCATGTCGCTCATGGCCTCGCCCAGCAGGTCCTGGACGCTGTCCTGGTCCTCGCCGAGGCTGGCCACCATCCCCTCCAGCGTGTCCATGCCGCCCCGCGCGGCGTGCACGTTGAAGGCCTGGGCGAGGTAGCGGGACATGTCGTCGGCGCCCTCCAGGTCCGCCTCGGTCATCTGGCGCACCGTCTCGCCGGCGACCGCCAGCAGCGCGTCGGCCTTCTCCTGCGGGGTGGTGGCCGAGGCCAGCGCGCCGGCCAGCTTGGCAAAGCCGGCGGCGGTGTTCTCCACCTGCCGGAAATAACCGGCGTCCATGCGCGAGCGGGTGCCGATGGACTCGTTCACGACGTTGTCGCGCGGGGTGCCCGGCGGCAGGTTCATTCCCTCGATGAGGGTGAGCTTTTCCTGCTGGCGGTCAAAGTAGCGGTTGAGCACGGCGTCGAGGGTCGCCGGCAGCTCGTCCGCCCCCTGCACGGTGCGGGCGTCCTGCATGGCGTAGGTGAACAGCTCCTTCACCGGCGCCAGATCCATCTGGCCGCGCACGCCGTCCAATCCGCGCTCGTGGCATTTCGCGTCGAAGGCCGCCTCGAAGGAGTTGGCCTTCAGGAACTCGCTGCCCATGAACAGGTTGATGCGCGACAGGATGGTGCGCTCGGCGGCGTCGCGGGCGATGCCCATGGCGTCGTCCGCGGACAGCAGCTTGTAGCCCGCCCCGTCGCCGACGCGGATGACGGCGGCTTCGGCCAGGGCGGTGCGGATGGCGTGGGACACGTTCTCCATCTCGAAGCCGACCCCGGACTGGCTGACGCCGGTGGTGTAGCGCAGGTAGAACTCCTGCACCTTGTCGTGGGGCATGCCCTTGGCCGACGCCTCGTCCAGCAGGGCGTTGGCCACGGGGTTGACGGCAGCGCTCAGCGACGGGGTGGTCGTGTTGTTGGGCGCGAACACGGTTCCCGCCATGGTCATCGCCATGCGCTGGTTCTTCAGCCAGTTCTGGCCGCCGCGGCTTTCCATCAGGTCGATTGTGGACCGCACCGCCCGCGCCGTCAGCGGCCCGCCCTTGAGCTCGGCACGCAGATGGTCGACGCCGATCGACCCCAGATCCTTGCCGTACTCGCGCTCCAGCGCGGACATGAACCCGCGGATCGCCTGGTCCTGGCGCGCCGCCATGGTCTCGCGGCCGCGGAACAGGTCGCTGACGGCCACCTTGAACCGCTGCCAGCCGGTCGTCGCCAGGCCGTCCGCGTCGTTCTTGAGCTTGATCTCCGCGGTCGCGTTGAGCGAGGCGGCGGAGGTCCGGAAATCGCCGACCGACAGGGTCATCGCGTCCTCCTCAGATCCGCACGGCGTTGGCGAAGGCGGCGACGTCGAGCCCGGGCGCCGGCGCCGACGCCTCGTCATCGCTGGCCAGCCGCCGCTGCCAGGCCTCGGCGATGTTCAGCAGGTTTTCCATCACCCGCTCGAAACGGGCCAGCGTCAGGCCATGGCCGTCGATCGTCACCGACAGCACCACGTCGCCGGACAGCCGGTTCATGCCCAGCGTCGCCCCTTGGGTTCCCGAGAACAGGTAGTTGGCATCGGCCAGCCGCAGCGCCACGGCACCGCGGCGCGCCTCCGCCACCTCGCCGAGCCAGACGTACAGCGCCAGGCCGGTCTCCCCCAGCTCCAGGTTCACGATCAGATCATCGAACCCGATCGAGCAGAACCCCTCGTCGTCGAACGCCAGGCTCGGCGCGTTGATCTTGGTGGCGAAATCGGCGATCACGGATTGGATCGTCTGCTTGTCCATGTTCGGTCCCTCGGAGGAGTGGAAGGCCGGGGGCTGAACGGCTGCCACGCCCCCCGCATCGGCCGAACATGTGTGACCGGGCGGCGTCGAAAGTTCCGCCGGGCGACGCTAGGGTGCGCCCGCGCCGCCGGCCCGGCGCCACGCCCCCGGCCGGGCCAGGCGGTCCGGCTCGCCCAGGGACAGCGTCAGGAAGCGCTGGAGGTCCTCGTCCGACCACGCCTTGGCCCGCGCGCTGCCCAGGATGTCGTAGCCGGTGCGGGAGACGTTGAGGCCGATCATCGCCCGGCGGCTCACCGGGCCGCGCATGACGATGCCGGTGCGGGTGTCCACCACCCGGCTCTCGGCCGTGACGTGGAACCGCAGGTCGACCAGGCTGAGCCCGACGTGGCGCGGGTCCAGGTCGTCGCCGTCCCACTGGTGGAAGGTCTCGGGATAGACGCGAATCGTCACGTCGGACCCGCCGGCGCGCAGGTCGGCGGCAATGTCGCGCGACCGCCGCACCGACACGTTCTCGTCCAGCTCGCCCAGCAGCATCAGCACCGGCGCACCGGTGGTCGACGGGTCCGCGAGCCGGGCGATGGAGCATCCGTAATAGGCGGCGTGCGCGGCGAAGGACGGCCCCTCGGGATCGAGGTAGAGGTCGCGGACCTGGCGGTAGGCGCACAGCACCGCGATCATCGCCCCGTAGGAGAAGCCCATCACGCCGATGCGGCGCGGGTCCACCCGCGGGTGCGCGGCCAGCACGCCCAGGGCGGCGTGGGCGTCGGCCAGCATCATCGCCTCGGTCACCGCGACGGCGCGCCGGTTGTGGCTGGAGTCGCCGTGGCCGCGGGGCGCGAAGCTGTCCACCACCAGCGCCACGTAGCCCCAGCGCGCGAGTTGCTCCCCGTAGGCGATCTCCCGCGTGTCCTTCACACCGCCCAGCCCTTCCAGGACGACGACGGCGGGGAGGCTGCGCGGCTCGCCGGGGCCGCCCGGCTCGAACAGCAGCCCCGCCCCCTCGATGATCCGGCGGCGCACCCGCGGCCGGCGGGCGTCCCGAAGCACGTATGGGCTGAACGTCGCAAAGGTGACCCGGCGCATCACGGCTCCTCTCCCCAAGGTGTCGTTCGTGCAACCCGCGGGATGCGCTCCGGGTTCCCGCCACGCGCCCCGCGCCGCGCCGGGGTGGAACCGCCGGGCGCCGGCGCCCGTTGTCCGGGACAGCGCCGCCCCGCCAGCAACGACGCGATCCCCATGGCCTCCCTCGCCACCGCCTGGGGGCTCGGACGGTTGGCGGCCCGTGTCGTGCCGACGGCGATGCGCCGGGGTCCGCCCCGTCACGCGACGCTGGAGGAGCGGCTCCGGGCCCTTCCCACCGACGCCCTGCCCGTCCGCGCCCCCGTCGCCATTCACTGGGACGACCACCACGTGCCGTTCGTGGAGGCGGCCCACGATGACGACCTCGCCGTCGGGCTGGGCGTCGTGCACGGCCATCTCCGGCTGGCGCAGATGGAGCTGATGCGCCGCGCCGCCCGGGGGCAGCTGGCGGCGCTGCTGGGTCCGGTCGCGGTGGATCTCGACCGGACCCTGCGCACCCTCGACCTGACGCGCGCCGTGCCGCGCATCGTCGCCACCATGCCCGAGGCGACGATGGGCTGGATGACCGGCTTCGCGCGCGGCGTCAACGCGGTGATCGGCCGCCTGGACGACCTGCCGGAGGAGCTGGCCCTGCTCGGCCACCGGCCCGCGCCGTGGACGGTGGAGGACCTGGTGGCGCTGGGCCGGCTGGCCGGCACCGACTTCACCTGGCGGGTGTGGATCCCGCTGCTGCGGCTGCGCGGCCGCAGCGACTGGCCGGACCTGTGGGAGCGCATGATGCGCGACGCCGCGGTCCCGGTGCCCAGCTTCGCCGGCGGTGGCGGGGGGGGCGGGGCCGACGCGCTGCTCGCCCTGCTCGGCGCCTTCGCACGCCACGGCAGCAACTCCTACGCGGTGGCCGGTGCGCGCAGCGCCACCGGGCACGCGCTGATCGCCAGCGACCCCCACCTCGGCATCATGGTGCCGAACACCTGGCTGCTGGCCGGCATGGCGTCCCCCGGCCTGAACGCGGCGGGGCTGATGATCCCGGGGGTGCCCGCCGTGGCGCTCGGCCGCAACCGCCGCATCGCGTGGGGCGGCACCAGCCTGCACGCCCAGTCGAGCGAGCTGTTCGACGTCTCCGACCTGCCCGACCACGAGATCACCGAGCGCCGGGAGACCATCGACGTGCGCTGGGGCCGGCCGGTCACCGCGACGGTGCGCGAGACCGCCTACGGGCCGATCATCACCGACGCGCCGCTGCTGCCGGCCGGCGACGGCCGGCGCCTCGCCCTGCACTGGGTCGGCCATCTGCCCAGCGACGAGGTGACGGCGCTTCTCGGCGTCAACCGCGCCACGGGATGGGAGGAGTTCCGGGCCGCCCTGGACGGCTTCGCCGTCCCCGCGCAGAACATGGTGTACGCCGACGCCGGGGGGCAGGTCGGCCAGTGCATGGCCGCCCGCCTGCCCTGGCGCCCGCCGCGGCCACCCGACGACCTGTTCGTGCCGCGGGCGGCGCGGCGCCACTGGGACCGCTTCGCCACCGCCGCCACCCTTCCCGCCGCCGTCGCCCCGGCGTGCGGCTTCGTCGCCTCGGCCAACAACCGGCCGGAGCCGGCGGGGGACGTGCCGGTGGGGTTCTTCTTTTCGCCCGACGACCGGGTGCGGCGGCTGCGCGCGCTGCTGGGCGGCACCGCGCCGGTGTCCGTGGCCGACCTCCGGGCGGCGCAGCGCGACGTGCTCGTGCCCTCGGCCCCGGCGCTGCGCGACCGCCTGCTGGCCGCCGCCGACGCCGCGGGGATCGTCGCCGATGACGGGTTCCGCCGCACGCTGGAGGCCTGGGACGGCCGTTATGACGCGGAGTCCCGCGGCGCCCTCGCCTTCGAGCTGCTGCTCTACCATCTCGCCCGGGGGCTGCGCGGGGCCGCCGGGCTGGAGGTCTACACCGCGGGGTGGGAGCCCTGGGCGCAGGTGCTGGACGACCTCGACCGCACGCCGGCCGGCGCCGTGGCGGCGGCGCTGCGCACCGCGCTGGAGACGGCGGCGGCGCGGACCCGCCGCCTCGGCACCTGGGGCGCGGTGCACCGGCTGCGGCTTGCCCACGCGCTGGGCGCGGTGCCGGTGATCGGCCGGCGCTACCGCTACGCCGACGTGGCGTCGGCCGGCGGCAACGAGACGGTGATGAAGACCGCCCACGGCCTGGCCGGGGCCGTCCACCGGGTCCGGCTGGGCGCCAACGCGCGCCACATCTCCGACCTCGGCGACCCCGACGCCAATTGGTTCGCCCTGCTGGGCGGCCAGGACGGGTGGCTGGGCAGCACCACCGTCCTCGACCAGTTCGACCTGTGGCGGCGCGGCGCCTATCTCCAGCTTCCGCTGCGCGCCGAAACGGCGCGCGCGCTGTTCCGACACAAGACCGTGCTGCGCCCCTGACCGGCGGTCGGCGGTCGGCGGTCGGCGGCCGGCGGCGCGCGCCGGCGCGATGAAGGGAGACCCATGCTCGACGCCACACCGCTGCTGCGCCTCTACGCCCGCGCCCGCCTCGCCGGCCTCGCCGCCGGCCGTCCGGCGGCGGTGCAGGAGGCGCAGCTGCTGCGCCTGGTGCGCCGGGCCGAGGCCACCCGGTTCGGCCGCGACCACGGCTTCGCTGGCATCCGCTCGGTGCGCGATTTCCAGGAACGGGTGCCGCTGCGCCGCTACGAGGACATGTGGCGGGACTATTGGGCGCCCGCCTTTCCCGTGCTGACGGACGTCAGCTGGCCCGGCACCATCCCCTACCTCGCCGCCACCTCGGGCACCACCAGCGGGGTGACGAAGCACATCCCGGTGTCGCGGGAGATGACCCGGGCCAACACCCGGGCCGCCTTCGACCTGCTGGCCTTCCACCTGGCCAACCGGCCGGGCAGCCGGGTGTTCGGTGGCAGCAACGTCATGCTCGGCGGCTCGACCGCGCTGACCGAGCTGGCCCCGGGGGTCCTGGCCGGCGACCTCTCGGGCATCGCCACCCGCGAGGTGCCGGCCTGGGCCCGCCGCTTCACCTTTCCGCCGCCCGCGCTGGCGCTCCTGTCGGACTGGGAGGAGAAGGTCGACCGCATCGGCCGCGCCTCCCTGCAACGCGACGTGCGCACCCTGGGCGGCACCACCAGCTGGCTGCTGCTGTTCCTCGACCGGCTGGCGGCGCTGGAGCCCGGCCGGCCGGCGTCGCTGGCCGCCTTCTACCCCAACCTGGAGCTGCTGGTGCACGGCGGCGTCAGCTTCGAACCCTACGCCGGCCGCTTCGCCCGCTGGCTCGACGGCAGCCGGGCCGAGCTGCGCGAGGTCTACCCCGCCAGCGAGGGATTCCTCGCCATCGCCGACCGCGGCAGCGGCGAGGGGCTGCGGCTGCTGCCCGACAACGGCCTGTTCTTCGAGTTCGTCCCACTGGAGGAGCTGGACCGCCCCGCGCCCCGCCGGTTCTGGGTGCACACCGCCGAGCCCGGCGTGAACTACGCGGTGGTCCTCAGCTCCTGCGCCGGGGCCTGGGCCTATGTGCTGGGCGACACGGTGCGCCTGGTCGACCGCGACCCGCCGCGGGTGCTGATCACCGGGCGCACCGCCCACACCCTGTCGGCGTTCGGCGAGCACCTCATCGGCGAGGAGGTGGAGCACGCGGTGAGCGCCGCCGCCGCCGCCATCGCGGCGGAGATCACCGACTATTCCGTCGGCCCGGTGTTCCCCGACCGGCCCGGGGAGCCCGGCGGCCACGTCTTCGTGGTGGAGTTCGCCGGCGGCGTGCCCGCCGCCGACCGGACCGCCGCCTTCGCCGCGGCGCTCGACCAGCGCCTCGCCGCGCTCAACGCCGACTACGAGGCGCACCGCGCCGGCGGCTTCGGCATGGCCCCGCCGCGCGTCGAGGCGGCGCCGTGCGGCACCTTCGCCGGCTGGATGCGCGGCCGCGGCAAGCTGGGTGGCCAGAACAAGGTGCCGCGCATCATCAACGACCCGGAGCTCTTGCGCTCGCTGCGCCGGGCTGCGGCGCCGGCCCCGCCGGCCTGAGCCGGCGGCGCACGAAGGGCCAGTTGGCGGCCAGAAAGAGCGCGTTCAGCAGGGGCATGCCGAACGCCTTGAACGTGACCCAGTCGTCGGTCGACAGGGCATGGCGCAGCGCCTCGTTGAGCACGGCAAGCCCCAGGAAGAAGGCCACCACCCGCCAGGTCAGCACCCGCCAGGCGCGGTCGTCGATGCCGAGCCCCGTATCGAACAGGGCCTTCAGCAGCAGCCGCCCGCCGAGCAGACCCGCCACCAGCGCCAGCCCGGCGGCGGCGTTGTAGAGGGTCGGCCGGATCTTGATGAAGGTGGGGTCGGACCACACCAGGGTGATGCCGCCGAACAGCAGGGTGAAGGCCAGCCCGACCAGCGGCAGCACCGGCACGCGCGTCTCCCGTGCCAGCGAGCGCAGCACGGCGACGGCGGTCGCCGCCATCAGCGCCGCCGTTCCGGTGACGATGTCCCAGGCCCGGGTGGCCAGGAAGAAGACGACGAGCGGGCCCATCTCGATCAGCAGCCGCTCCAGCAGATGGCCCAGCGTGCGGGTGGTCGGCGCCATGGCGGCCTCTCGTCCTGTGCGACGGCGGTGTCGTTCCCTGGTTAACGGTGCCCGGCGGCGCCGGTTTCCTGGCCGGGCGGTTGCCGGTCGGGTTCCTGAACGAATTGTAATCCGCCGGCAAGACCGCCGTCAGCGGCGCCCCGCTACACAGGTGCCATGAACCTTCCCCACGGAGACCCTTCGATGTCCCCCATCACTCCCGTCCACGATGCCCCGAAGCGCCGGCTGCGGAACACCGTCGCCGCGGTGATGCTCGGCACCACGGTCCTGACCGGCACCGCCCTCCTGGCGACGCCGCCGGCGGCCAACGCCGCCCCGGAGGCGGCCGTCGCCGCGGCCGGGACCGAGCTGCCGCGCAGCTTCGCGCCGCTGGTCGAGCGCGTGCAGCCGGCGGTCGTGACCATCACCGCCCGCCACAGGGCGGCCGCGGTGGCCGAGCGCCGCGCCATGCCGCCCCTGCCGTTCCCGCCGGGGTCCCCCTTCGAGGAGTTCTTCCGCCGCTTCGGCGCGCCGCAGCCCTTCGGTGACGGTGACGGGAGCGGCGGCGAGGCGCCGGCCGGGCGCGAGGGCGCGGCGCTCGGCTCCGGCTTCGTCATCGACGCCGGCGGCCACGTCGTCACCAACAACCATGTCGTCGACGGCGCCGACAGCATCGCCGTCACCCTGACCGACGGCACCGAGCTTCCGGCCACCCTGGTCGGCCGCGACCCCAAGACCGACCTCGCCCTTCTCAAGGTCGAGAGCGCCACGGCCCTGCCCTATCTGCAGTTCGGCGACAGCGACCAGGCCAAGGTGGGGGACTGGGTGGTCGCCGTCGGCAACCCGTTCGGCCTGGGCGGAACGGTGACCACCGGCATCGTCTCGGCCCGCGGCCGGCACATCGACGCCGGCCCCTACGACGACTTCATCCAGACCGACGCGGCCATCAACCGCGGCAACTCCGGCGGGCCGATGTTCGACCTGGAGGGCCGGGTGATCGGCATCAACACGGCGATCTACTCGCCCAACGGCGGCTCGGTCGGCATCGGCTTCGCCATTCCCGCCAACCTGGCCCGCGACGTCGTCGCCCAGCTGATGGAGAACGGTCATGTGGAGCGCGGCTGGCTCGGCGTGCGCATCCAGGAGGTGACGCCGGAGATCGCCGCGGCGATCGGGCTCGACGCGGCGCAGGGCGCCCTGGTCGCCGACGTCACCGCCGGCAGCCCCGCCGCCGCCGCGGGGCTGGAGCAGGGCGACGTGATCCTGCGCTTCGCCGACACCGCGGTGGAGGACGTGCGCGATCTGACCATGGCGGTGGCGCGCACCCAGCCCGATCACCCGGCGACGGTGACGATCCTGCGCCGGGGCGACAAGACGACCATCCCCGTCACCGTCGGCGCCATGCCCGACGAGGGGCGGATGGCGTCGGCCGACCCCTCCGCCGCGTCGCCCGCGGGCGACGTGGTCAAGGGCCTGAAGCTGGCCCGCCTCGACCAGCGCACCCGCGCCAGCCTGGGCCTCGACGACCGGGTCCAGGGGGTGGTGGTGGCCGGCGTGTCGGACGAGGCCGGGCCGCAGCCGGTGCGCCCCGGCGACGTCATCGTCAAGGTCGCCGGCGAGGCGGTGACCGCGCCGTCGGAGGTCGCCCGGCGCATCGCCGGCGCGGAGAAGAAGGGGGACAACGCCGTGCTCCTCCTGATCAACCGGCGGGGCGCCGAGAGCTTCGTGGCGCTGACGCTGAAGCAGGCGTGACCGCCCCGGCGGCCGGCCCGGCGGGGCGACGCCCCACCGGGCCGGCCACCCGCGGTCAGGGCGCCCGCGGTCAGGGCGCCAGCCAGCGCGCCGTGATCTTGGCGACCGTGCCGTCCGCCTGCAGCTCGGCCAGCGCCTTGGCGAAGCGCTCCGCCTTGTCCTTGCGGGCCTTGGGAAAGGCGATGTAGCGGGGCACTTCGCTCAGCGCCTTGGGGAGGAAGCGGATCTTCGCGGAGACCCCTTCCTCGCGCGCGATGAACGCCAGGGTGTGGAGGTCGCCGATGATGGCGTCCAGCCGGCCATGGGCCAGCTTGCGGACGTTCAGGGTGTTGTTGGCGACCGGCTCCTTCTTCAGGAAGTCGGCGGTGTCGAAGTCCGGCGTGTAGGCGAAGCCCTGGACGACGCCGATGGTCGCGCCCTTGAGGTCGGCCAGGCTGTCGAAGGTCAGGGTGGAGTCGCTGCGCACGGCGAAGACGGTCAGCCCGGCGCGGTGCGGCCCGACCATGTTGTAGGCGGCGAAGCGCTCGGGCTTGCCGACGAACTGGAAGGCGACGTCGGTCTGGTTCTCGTCCAGGTCATGGACGACGCGGCTCCAGGGGGCGGGGTGGTGCTCCGGGGTGACGCCGATGCGCGCCAGCACGGCGTCGACGATCTCGGTGTCGAGCCCGGTGCGCTTGCCGTCGGCGGTGTAGTTGTAGGGCGGAAACGTGTCCTCCGACACGACGGTCCAGGTGTCCGCCGCCGCGGGCGCCGCGGCGCCGTTCCCCGCCGCCGCCAGCAGGAGGGTCACCAGCATCAAGAGGTTGCGCACTATCATGACCGTCACTCGCTTTTCTGGTTGGAGCCCAACCCTTAGCCGCCACGGATTGCATCGTGGTGTCAGTTCCTTGGCAAGTCGATGATCGGCGGAGCGGCGCGCCGGGGGTGGCTTGGCGCGCCGCAGAGGGAGGTCTACTATGCCCGGCATGAAGGTTCTCGTGATCGAAGACGATTCCCAGGCCGCCGCCTACCTCGCCAAGGGGTTGAAGGAGTCGGGCCATGTCGTCGACGTGGCGCACGACGGCAAGGACGGGCTGTTCATGGCGGGGGCGGAGCACTACGACGTGCTGGTGGTGGACCGCATGCTGCCGGGACGCGACGGCCTCTCGGTGGTGGAGATCCTGCGGGCCACCGGGAACGACACGCCGGTCCTGTTCCTGTCGGCGCTGGGCAGCGTCGACGACCGGGTGAAGGGGTTGCGGGCGGGCGGCGACGACTACCTGACCAAGCCGTTCGCGTTCTCCGAACTGCTGGCCCGCATCGAGGTGCTGGCGCGCCGCCGCGGCGCCGGCCTGCCGCAGACCCGGCTGACGGTCGGCGACCTGGAGATGGACCTGTTGTCGCGCACGGTGCGCCGCGCCGGGCGGGAGATCGACCTGCTGCCGCGCGAGTTCGCGCTGCTGGAGTACCTGATGCGCAACGCCGGCAGCGTGGTCACCCGGACGATGATGCTGGAGACGGTGTGGGACTATCATTTCGACCCGCAGACCAACGTCATCGACGTGCACATCGCCCGGCTGCGCCAGAAGATCGACAAGGATTTCCCGACGCCGCTCATCCACACCGTCCGCGGCGCCGGCTATTCCCTGCGCGCCGCGCCGGCGTGATGAAGATCCTGCGCACCACGACGTTCCGGCTGGCGCTCCTCTATCTCGGCCTGTTCGCGGCGTCGGTCATGGTGATCCTGTGGGTGGTGTGGCGCACCACCGCCGGCTTCCTCGAAGCCCAGGTGACGGATTCCATCGCCGCCGACATCGAGCTGCTGCGCGAGGAGTTCCGGTACGGCGGCGTGGCAAGGCTGATCGGCACGGTGCGCGACCGCAGCGACGATCCCCACACCAACGCCATGTATCTGGTGCTGTCGCCGCGCGGGACGCCGCTGGCCGGCAACCTGTCGGGCTGGCCGAAGGTTCCTCCCGACGGCGAGGGCTGGATGCATTTCCAGGTGGCGCCGACCGGCGGCCCGCGGGGTGAGCCGGCGACGGCACGCGCCCAGGGCTTCGTGCTGCCCGGCGGTTTCAAGCTTCTGGTCGGCCGCGACATGAGCGAGCTGGACTCCCTGCGCGACCGCATCGCGGCGTCGCTCGGCTGGGTGTTCGCCGTCACCGCGGGCCTGGGCGTTGCCGGCGGCCTGGCCTTCAGCCGCGGCGCCCTGACCCGGATCGAGGCGATCAACCGCACCACCCGCCGGATCATGGACGGCGACCTGGCGGACCGGGTGCCGCGCAGCGGCTCGGGCGACGAGATCGACCGCCTCGCCGGAAACCTCAACGCCATGCTCGACCAGATCGGCCGGCTGATGGACGGCATGCGCCACGTCTCGGAGAGCGTCGCCCACGATCTGCGCACGCCGCTGACCCGCATGCGGTCGCGCATCGAGCTGGTGCTGATCCACGACACCGAGGACGCCGAGGTGTACCGCATCGCGCTGCAGGAGACGATCATCGAGGCCGACGCCCTGCTGGCGACCTTCCGGGCGCTGCTGTCCATCGCCGAGGCCGAGGGCGGACGGGGCGGCACCGGGTTCGAGGCGGTCGACCTGGCGGCGCTGGCCCGCAGCGCCGCCGACCTCTACGAGCCGGTCGCCGAGGAGAAGGGGCTGACCTTCGTCACCGCCCTTCCGGGCGCGGCGGTCGCGGTGCGCGGCAACCCGCACCTGCTGTCGCAGGCCCTGGCCAACCTGCTGGACAACGCCGTGAAGTACACCGACCCGGGCGGCCGTGTGACGCTGCGCGTCGAGGAGGCGGCGCCGGGGCGGGGCGCGACGCTGTCGGTTTCCGACAGCGGGCCGGGAATCCCCCCGGAGGCGCGGGCCAGCGTCCTGCAACGCTTCGTCCGGCTCGATTCCGCCCGCGCGACGCCCGGCAACGGGCTGGGGCTCAGCCTGGTCGACGCCGTCGCCCGCCTGCACGGCGCCGGGCTGGACCTGCGGGACAACGCGCCCGGCTTGACCGTCACCTTGACGCTGCCGCCCGACCCTGCCTGAACACCCGGGCGTGGCGGCAGGAGGGAACGCACCGCCGGGGCGCGCTGCGCGCGGCGGGAAAACGCGCCATCCCGCTCCGGCGCCGTGATCAAACGGCCCGCCCGCGCGTTCCATGGTCTCAACGGCGGGGAGGCGGAGGTCATGGACGAGGTGGCAGGCCGATCGGGCGAAGCGCCCGGACATCGGCGGCGGACCGGAGGGGGCGACCCGGAGCTGCGGCCCTACCTGTGGCGGGTGCTCATCGCGGTCGGCGTGGTGGCGCTGACCTTTCTGGCGTGGCGGGCGGCGGACGCACTCCTTCTCGTGTTCGCCGGCGTCCTGCTGGCCATCCTGTTCCTGCGCCTGACAGGCCTGTTGCGGGACGGGACGGGGCTGAGCCACGGCTGGGGGCTCGGCGCCGTGCTCGCCACCCTCACCGTCGCCGCGGTCGGCGTGGTGTGGCTGCTGGGGTCGACGGTGGCCGGGCAGTTCGGCCAGCTGGGCAGCCAGATCGACACCGCGCTCGGCGCGCTTCCGGACGACATCCGCGCCCGACTGACCGAAAGCGCGGCCGACGCCCAGTGGGGGAGCTACCTCCAGTCGGCCGCCTCCAACACGATCTATTTCCTGAGCTGTCTGGTCATCGTGCTGTTCGTCGGCATCTACACCGCGGCATCGCCGGACGTCTACCGCTCGGGCCTGGTGCTGCTGGTGCCGCGGTCCGGCCACGCCAAGGCCAACGAGGTGCTCGACGTCACCGGCGACGCCCTGTGGCGCTGGCTTCTCGGCCAGCTCGTCTCGATGGCCGCGGTCGGGGTGCTGACCACCGCCGGACTGATGATCCTGGGGGTGCCGGCGGCCCTGGCGCTCGGCGTGATCGCCATGGTCCTGGAGTTCATCCCGCTGATCGGCCCCTTCCTCGCCGCCGCCCCGGCGGTGCTGATCGCCTTCGCCCAGTCGCCGACCCTGGCCCTGTGGACCGCCGGCGTCTACCTCGTCATCCAGCAGGTGGAGGGCAACATCGTGCAGCCGCTGGCGCAGCGCGAGGTGGTCCACCTGCCGCCGGTGATCACCATGGCCGCGATCACCGTCGGCGGCCTGCTGTTCGGGCTGCTCGGCATGTTCCTGGCGACGCCGCTCTCGGTGGTGATCCTGGTGATGGTCAACCTGCTGTACATCGACGGCCGGCTCGGCCTGGGGCGGCACTTCCCCTCGGCCGCGAACGCGCCCCATTGACAGCACCGCCCCGGTCGCCGGTTGCGCTATCGTGCATGGCCGTGGCGGACGGCCGCGGCGCGGAGACCGGGAATGGGGGACGGGGATGGGGGTGGCCTTGACGATCTACGCCGCAGCGGCGCTGGCCGAGATCGCCGGCTGCTTCGCCTTCTGGGCGTGGCTGCGCCTGGGGCACTCCGCGCTGTGGGCGGTGCCGGGCGTGCTGAGCCTGATCGTCTTCGCCGGGCTGCTGACCCGGGTCGACGCGGCCTTCGCGGGCCGCGCCTTCGCCGCGTATGGCGGCGTCTACATCGCCGCGTCCCTGGCCTGGCTGTGGGCGGTCGAAGGGGCGCGCCCGGACCGCTGGGACGTCGGCGGCGCCGGTCTCTGCCTCGTCGGCGCCGCGCTCGTCCTCATGGGACCGCGCGGCGCCTGAGCGGACCGGGGCCGCCGGTGGATCGCCGGAAGGCGCCTCGCCGCTCAGGCGCGGGGCAGGCGCGGCAGCCCCATCGCACGGCGGGCCACCTCGCAGCGGCGCAGGCCCTGGTGGGCGAGGTCGCCCGGCGCCTTCACCCGCAGCTCGCGGTAGGCGGCGTAGGCCGCGGCGGTCTCGGTCCAGGTGTCGACAAACGTCTGCAGGGCGTCCGCGAGGCGGGACGGAGCGCGCCCGGTGCCGGCGTGGCTGAAAGTCGCAAAGCTCATAACGTCCTCCTGTCGTCTTGATGGGAGAACGATACCCTGGGATGCCACATCCCACCACCCCAAATCTCGCATTGCAGCATCGCAAAAACCTAGGAAATCCGCCATTTGTTGCCCTTACATATTGCGCCGCAAATGGTTTGGGGCAAGCATCGTTTGGGGGCCTACGGAGGGTGCGGCCCGGCTCAGCGGCCAGGTGCGCAGGCTGGGCACCCCGCCGCTTGGCCGCCGGCGCCGCACGATCACAACGCCCGTCGCGGGAGACGGAAGGGGGGCCGGAGGCGGGGGAGGCGGCAACGCCACACCCCGCGCCGGGAGGTGCGGGCGGACACGCCAAAAACCCGCACCGGGAGGTGCGGGTGTTGGTGATGGTGAAGAGGGTGTGATCGGTTGTGTGTGCGCCGTGGTGACCTGGCGGCGACCTACTCTCCCACGTCTTAGGACGCAGTACCATTGGCGCTGAGGGATTTCACGGCCGAGTTCGGGATGGGATCGGGTGTTT
>NZ_BAAKJB010000028.1:0-84659 GCF_059703765.1 Azospirillum sp. NS33
CGGTCATCGTGGTCACCCTCGGTAAGGGTTTGAGTTGTGGTGACCAGACTGTACCGAAGAACCACGATGACCGCCCGCCGGGGCAGGCCCTCCGGCCGGCTACGCCGACCTACGGGCCTGCCCCGGCGAACACGCTGCTACACCACGCCCTGGGACGTGACCGGTTCCATTCGTTTCTCGGACATTCACGTGAGAGCAGAGCGTACGTCAGGCTGCATAATCCAGCTCCCACTCTCTCGGCGGGAGCTCAATCCCATTGTCATTTCGCTGCCGAGAATCTTAGCCTCAAGGAAATCCTCCAAAGCCCGAATGGGGCGGGTGTCGGTGTACAGGTTTGGTAGGCCGCGCAACGTCGCTTGTCTGATGGAGTTTCGAAACTCTGGATCGCGACCGAGGCGAACTGCAATATCGACATAGTCATCAGCGCTGGTGGCAATGGTTTCCGTTGCGCCCAACAAAGTTAGAATCGCAGCGGTATGCCTTCCCCTCATAAGCCCCTTCGGCCATGTTACAATTGGTAATCCGAACGCTACAGCCTCCAAGGTGGTGTTCCCACCAGACCAGCCGACGCTGTCAAGATAGACATCAGCCTGGGCATTGAGAGATGCATAATGACTAGGTGAGAGATAAGGAAGTACCGTCACACGACAATCTCCATCTCTTACCGCGGCCCGGCGAAAGGCATTGCCAAGTCGGTTGCGTAGGCGAGGGACCAGATTGTCTGACTGAGGGTTGATAAACAGGAAGCGAGAATTCGGTACTGCCAATGCGATCCGGGCAATGAGATCGTCGTATGAGGGAAGGTATTTTGAAAGATATTGGCAGCACAAATAAACGATATTATCGCGACTAATATTGAAGGAGCCAAGGTCCAGTTGTTCATTAGGAAACGTGAGCGGAGTGTATAGTGTGCCAATTCCTGGAAGACGAACGAGTTGTTCAGTGTAATGAGACTCCGCTCCAGGCGGCTCCATCAGGTCACTTGAAATAAAGGCATCAATAGTTGGAAGTCCGGTTGTTTCCGGGTGTCCCCAGAAAGCGCATTGCAAGGGAGCGAGACGAACCGTTGCAAGCCGCGCCGTCAAATTATCCATGCCGATTTCTGGGAAGAGAACCGCATGAGGCCGATCACGCCGAATACGCCGCACTAGAGCCTCAAAGTTCAGTTCTTCGTCAAAAAAATGGTCGAAGCCGGCTCGTATCGCCTCAGTCATCTTGTCTGATTTAGTGTTTGTGCTGTATCCAAACAGTCGGAAACGCTTCCGATCAAATCCTTTAATCCAACCGCGGATGAATAGTTTCCATATGGTATGTTGCCAAAAATGCCCTGACACCACCGCGATCCGGATTGGATATTCCGGTGGAGTTACAGGTGGAGTGGCGAATTCAGGATAGCGGCGAGCCAACAAGTCTACCGCCAATCGACCATACCGGCTTTGAAGGTCTCTGTCGGAGTGCCCTTGATAGGCTAGATAATAAGGGAGGAAAGAACCGTATGCGTTGGCTGCCTGGGCAACGCCTTCGGACGTGTCGAGGAATAAACAATCCGGCAGCGCTTCCAATGCGGCAGCATAGGCGGAACGCGCGTCGTCGATCTCATCCGGTCGGTCGTAGAATGTGGGAAGCAAAGACATTACCATCCCAAATGTCGAGGCCGCATCGTGCGCATTAAGTAAGGTCGCTCTAGAAAAAGCCGTGCGTGCTTCCGTCATCGCACCTTGGCGTTTTTGCTGAAGCCCGAGAAAACGCCAGCCTTTCGATAGTGTTGGATCAATTGAAAGCAAAATTCGAATTTTTTGTTGTGTGTTGCCGCCAAGGTCGCCTGTTATTGTCGCATCGATAAGCAGAAGACGACTTTTTGTGAGATAAGGATTTAGTGTAAGTGCTCTTCTAAAAAGACAAACTGAATTCTTGAGATCCCCCTTTCTCCTTAGGGCTGCGCCAAGATTGTGCCAATGAACGGGGTGGCTAGGACGTATGGATACCTTAAGTCGAATAGAATTTATTGTTTCGTCTTCTTTGTGGGCGGGAATTGAGGCGGTATCGCTATCAGAATCCAAATTCATGTTCGCTTCCAAGTGTAAATGATGTTGCTGATTGCAGTTTCGATGTGATTTAGCAGGTTCTGATGGGTTTGGGCATTCTGCAGCAATATAAATCTGGTTTCCCTAATGGCAACGGGGGCGTGCTTCCACATCGCCTTTCGAGCGGCATCCATGCACGCTTCGAGATAGGCGACCAGCGGCGGCATCAGAGGCGAATTCCATGCCCGTCGGGCCTTGGCGGCGCCGGCCGCGATATCCGCCAATTCGAAGAAGTTCTGCCGGGCATGCGCCCAGCAGCACGCCGTCATGGCCGGCAACTCCACCCGGTCGCGAGAAAAATACCCTGTAAACGACATGGAGGAAGGTGTTTTGCAACTGCACCGATGGACGTCTTTCGTCTTCACCGATGGCTGTCCAGCGTTCGGTTTATCCACGCCGTACGCAGCCTCCTCGTCCTCCGACTGAAATTCCAATTGACGGAGTAGCCGGGCTTTGCATTTGGAGCGGGCGACGTAAAGTTCGCGGTGGAGTTTCAGGATCTTCGATTGCGTGGAGTCGATCATCGACACCCCGCACGACGGCCGCTCAAGGGTGTTGGTCATCGCTGCCTCAGACGCATCGGAACGCCCGGCCCCAGCCAAGGCGAAGGTGCGCAAAGCGGCGATTTCTTCCGGAGTATCGTCCATAATGGTCATATTATCATCATATTCAACGCAGGGTAATAATTTTTCGCTCTATCCGACGATGTCCGGTCGTCAGGTTTGCCTACGTTTGAAGTGATGTGGGGGTCGGCCCTTTGACCGGAATGTTGGATCGTGTTCCGAGAACGGGTGTAACTCGCGCTACGACAGAGGTATCCGTCATCGGCGCCCTACGTTGCGGCGCCCTACGTTGCGGCGCCCTACGTTGCGGCGCGCTGGGTGTCGCGCGAGGATAGCCCGGATAATTCATCAGGCGAGAGATTGATGGTGGCGGGCGCCCCTGTCCTTCAGTTAGCTCTTCACTTTTTGTTCCGGTGTCCACTAAACCAGCAGCTGGCCATGCCAGAAAAGCCGCCTCACCAACAACGCCCACGACCATCTCCCAATCTCCATGACCTTGACGGACCTGACCATGGACATCAACACGGCGACCGAAAAGGCGCTCGAGTGGCATCGGCTTGGCGACAGCGCCCGTGCGAAGGTGCTCAGCCGGGCAGTGGTTGCCAATCTGCCGGGGGAAGCCCGCTCGTGGTATCTGCTGGGGCTGGAGGCGCGCAAGGACGGCAATCTCGCCCTGGCCGCCCGCTACCTGGATCGATCCCTGCGGCTGGTGCCTATGTCGGCCATGGCCTGTCGCGATCTGGCCAAGGTTCTCAGCCGGATGGGGAATTTCGGCGCGGTGGTGCAGGCATTGCGGCACTTGGCGCTCATCGAGCCAGCCAATCCCGACCTGTGGCACTGGATGGTCAAAGCGCACGCGGTGGCCGGCGTGCCGCTGGCCACCGCAGCGGCTCTGCGTCGAAGTCTGATTTCCGATCCGGCGCGCGACGATGTCAGGGCCGCGATTTGGAAAGCGGTCGAGGCCCAGGTGCGGCAGGACCCTGCAAACCAGGACGACCGGGCGACCCAGCGCAGCGATCGCCCGGGCGGTGGACGGGCGGATGTCGGCCGGATATCTGTGGTTATCTGTAGCATCGACGACGAGAAATTCGGGCTCGTAAGGGAAAATTTCGCCGCCATCCTCGACGGCAGCGACTACGAGCTGATCGGCATTCACGACGCCCGGTCCTTGAGTGAAGGCTATAACCGCGGCTTTCGCCAGTGCACTGGCCAAACCGTCATCTTCTGCCATGACGACATTGAAATTCTCTGTCCCGATTTTGAGACCCGGATTCGGGCACATCTGGATCGGTTCGATGTGGTCGGCGTCGCTGGGACCACCCGCATGGTCGGTGCGGGGTGGCACCACTCGGGCTGGAGCTATCAGCATGGGCTGGTGCCCCATCGGATTTCGGGTGTTCCAGGCTACCAAGTCGTCGTCTACGGCGTTGACAGCGTTGTGTGTGCCCAGGCCCAGACGTTGGACGGCCTGTTCCTGGCGGCACGCCGATCGGTGGTCGAAGCGATCGGGTTCGATGAAGTGACCTTCGACGGCTTCGATCTGTACGACATGGATTTCACCTATTCGGCGTGGCGGGCGGGCTACCGTCTGGCGGTCTGCAACGATCTGTGCATCGTCCACGCATCGCGGGGACGGTTCGGTGAGGCTTGGCGGGTCCAGGCCAGACGCTTCATAGACAAGCACCGGGAGGTCCTGCCCATCGTTCCCCTTGGCGACAATCCCGAACGCTTGGCGCGACTGAACACCCGGGCCCAGGTGCGCGCCTTTGTCTCGACCTTCGCGGCGCTCAGCCGAGGCGGGACTACGGTGTTGTGAGGCCTCTATTCCGCAGCAGCGCGCCGCCGATCCGCCATCGAGCGGAACGTCGCCGCATAACCCTCGTCCGCGGCGGTACGCAGAGCCGGAATCCGGCCGATGGACATCGTGCGAGGGGCCGAGGCCGTACCACCGCCCTTTCCCATTGACCGCGTACTTGACGAGGCACACACGGTCAGCGGTGCTGATAGCACATGCCGAAGCCGATGACTGCTCCGCGCCCTTCATCCCAGATCAGGCTGCCCGGCGGCGGCATGGCACCGACATGGCGCTTGCTGATCGGCATAGGCATACCTCCCATCGGCTGGCCTTTCTTGCAACTGAATCGCAACGGGCCGGGGGCGAAAGGCAACATGCGATGATCCTGAGGAATGACGTGCTCCCCTGAACTTGACGGTCCTCTTCGATGCTATACAAGGGGGAGATTGGTTCATGGTTCCGGTGGTGAGGCTCCGCATGTCCGTATTTCGCCGATGCGTTCTGGCCGCGGTCGCCGTGGTCGCCGCGATGTCCGGACCCCAGGGCGCGCCGGCCCATGCCCAGCAGGCGCCCGCCGCAGCCCAGAATCGGGTGAACGCGCTGCCGCCGGCCCTGCGGTCGGCGGTGCTGGGCGGCAACGGGCAAGCGATCCAGGCGGTGATCAGCACCCTGTCGGGGGGCAACCCGCAGCAGGCGGCGACACTGGCCGCGTCGGTGGCCGCCGCGGCCGAACAGCTGGTTGCGACAAACCCACAGGCGGCGATCCAGGCGGCCGGCGCCGCGGTGGAAGCGGTGCAGGGGGCCCGGATGCAATCGGCCGCACCCGACCAGACGGCGACCGTGCTGACCACCGCCGCTCGCATCTTCGTTGCCCCGACCGTGCTCCAGGCTGCCCCGCTGGCGGCGGCGTCGGTTGCCACACGCGCGATGACGGTCGCTTCGGCGGGCGCCGCGCCAGCGGTCACCGCCAGCGTCAGTGCGCAGGCGGCGGTCCTGGCCGAGCGGATTCTGCAGGTGGCACCCGCCACCGCTGTCCAGCTCGCCAGCAACGCGGTGCAGGCCGTCCAGTCGCAGGCGGTCCAGGCGGCGGCTCCCGGCCAGGCCTTGGCGGCGGTCACCACGGCAGCGCGGGTGGCGGTGAATCCCACCGCACAGAGCGTCGCGCCGCAAACGGTCGCCTCCATGGCCATGTCGGTGGCCCAGGTGGTATCGAATCCGGTGGTCTACCAGGTCGCGCCGCAGACGGCGCTCAGCGCCATGTCCGACGTCTATGCCGCAGCGACGTCGCAGGCGGTGACGAACGCGGTTCCGACGGCGTCGGCGCGGATGACGGCCATCCTCACCCAGGCGGGAACGTCGACCGCGCTGAGCGCGTCCAACAGCGCGAACGGGAGTCAGGTGAACGCCATCCTGTCCGGCACGGCGCCCGCCAGCACGACGACTCCCAGTGCGACAACCGACACGACTCCCAGTACGGCGACCGCCACGACGGATGACACGCCGGCCGTTACACCGGTGGCGCCCCAGACGTCCAACTTCAACTCGAGCCCGAGCTGACCCGGCGGGGATCCGTCCGGAGCCACCGCTGCCGGCACGGAGACGGGCGGTGCGCCGGCTGAATCCTGCGCGGACCAGCCTCACGGCGATGTCGCCCCCTGTTTCCAAGCGAATGCACACTGGCGTCCATGCGCATCGGCATTGCCGCTCCGGCGGATCTTCCGCTTCTTGCACCGCTGTTTCCCGGTGTGACGCTGCCGTCGGGCCTCGGATCGACGGTCGTTTCCCAGCTTGCCTGCGCCTTGAGCGTGGGTGACGACCGCGTGGTGCTCTACACGCTGGATGACAGCGTGGAGCGCCGCCTGCGGTTCGATTCGGAGCACATGACGATTCATGTGGGTCCCTACCGCCGCCGCCATCGCATGCGGGACCTGATGGCCGCCGAACGGCGGACGATCCGGGACATGATCCGGGAGGATCCGCCGGACGTCGTCAGCGCGCAATGGTCTTACGAATTCGCCCTGGGCGCCCTGGCGGGCGGACGGCCGACCCTGATCACCGTCTGCGACTGGGCGCCGATGATCCTCAGGCTCACGCCCGATCTGTACCGGTTTGGCCGGCTGGGGCTGTTTCTCTGGACGCTCGCCGCGGGCCGGCATTTCGCCGCACCGTCCCCCTACATCGCCGAACGGGTACGCCGGATCGGCGGGAAGCCCTGCGCGGTGGTGGGGCAGCCGCTTGCGGAGCACTTTTTCCGGCCGGCACCGCGGCGATGGCCTGGGGGGGAACCGTCCCTCATCTCTGTCGCCAACGGCTGGGGACGCCTGAAGAACACGCAGTCGCTGATCCGAGCCTTTGCCCTGCTGCGGCGGCGCTTCCCGACCGCGACGCTCACCTTCTACGGCTTTGACCACGGCGCCGGGCAACCGGCGGAGCAATGGGCGCGGTCGGCTGGGCTCGCCGAAGGCGTCGTCTTCGGCGGTCCCGTTCCCCACGCCGTCGTTCTCGACCGTCTGGGGCAAAGCCATCTGTGCGTCCACCCGTCCTCGGAGGAGTCGTTCGGACAGATCGTTCTCGAAGCCATGGCGTCGGGAACCCCGGTCGTCGCCGGGCGCAACGCCGGGGCGATCCCCTGGCTGCTGGAGGAGGGGCGAGCGGGCCTGCTGACCGACACACGCGACCCTGCCGCGCTGTGCTCCGCCATCGCCACCCTGCTGTCCGACCCGGACCGGTGGGAGCGCCAGTCGGCCGCCGGCCTCGCCAGCGGGCGGAGCCGGTTCACCGCGCAGGCGGTTGCCGACCGGTACCGCGCGCTGCTGCGGGACCTGCGCGCAGAAGGCGCCTGACCGGGCGGTCGGGGGACACTCAGCCGGCGGGTGCCCGCGGCCCTGGGGCCGTTCGCTGGTGCGGCATCGCCGGCCCTTGGTCGGCGTCGCGGCGCAGCCCGGCATGGCACAGGAGCAAGGCGAAAAGGCGGGGAAATCGGAGCGCGTAGAGCAGGATCGTCACCGCCGCGCACAGCAGGATGTCGATGGCCAGTTGCAGCGGCGCCGCGGCGGCCGGCATCAGTGCCGTCGCCGCAAGGACGGCGATCGCACATCCCGCGGCCGCCGTGGCGCCGGGTCGCCACGCCCCGCACAGGGTGGCGATCGGAAGGGACAGCCCGCGCGCGGCGACCGAAAGATGCAGCGTCAGGAACAGGACCCACGCCGCCGTCCAGCCTGCCAGCGCGCCGGAAAGTCCGGCCAGCGCGCCGCCCAGGACCGTGCCGGCGACCGCGGCGGCCAGGGTCGCCACCTGGATGCGGAAGCGGTCGTCGAAGCGCAGCATGCCTTCGTTGATCATGGCCACGACGTGCCCCAGCAGGGTGACCGCCGCTGCAGCCGCCGTCCAGGCCGAGGCCGCACCGGCTGCGCGCCAGTCCGGTCCCAGGACGGTCACGGTTAACGGCATGGCCGCGGCGGCGATGCCGGCGCTCAACGGCAGGACGATCGCGCCCACAATCATCATCAGGTCGCGGCAGGCCGCCCACAGCGCCGCGCGATCGTCGCGCAGGGCGCTGACCGTCCCGATCCGCACCCGTGTCACGGCGGTGACGATCAACTCCATCGGCACCTGAACCAGCGCGGCGGCACGGTTGCAGAGGCCAAGCGGCACTTCGCCGAGGAGCACGGCGACCACGCCCGGCAGGACCTGGCTGTGCAGCATCTCCAGCAACGACGTCCGCGAAATCGACAGGCTGGCAGAGGTGGCCGGCGCCAACACCGTCCGCCATCGCTCCGGCCCACGGCGGATACGGACGTACCCCGAGCCGAGAGCGAAGACGGCGGCCAGGGCGGTTTGCACAAGACCGGCGGCGAGCAGCCCGGCCACCAGCGCGAAAACGCCCCAGTTGGCGGCGGTCAAGGCGGCCGTGACGCCGCCGATGAGCTGTCCGGCGGCATCCGCCAGCGCGAGCCGGCCATAGGCGAAGTGCCGGCGCAGGGCTGCGCGGAACACGACCCCAGCGGCGGTCAGCGGCGCCAGCGGCGACAGGGCGGCCAGGGTCATCGCGAAGGAGGGGGGCGCCCCCAGCCACAGCGCCATTCCGGCCCCGCCGGCGAGCAGGATCGCCACCGCCAGCCCGATGCCGCTGAGAACCCGGACAGCGGCCGACAGCATGGCCGCGTCCGGATTCGGCAGCAACAGCAGCGCCCGTTCCGGCCCGGCGGCCAGCAGATGCTGCACCAGCCGCATCACCATCAGCGCACTGGCGAGCAGGCCATAGTCCGCCGCCGTGACCAGCCGGGCCAGGACGGCCATGATCGCCGTCTGGAAGACGATGGTGAGGACGTTGAAGAGCAGGGTGATACGGATGCCCCGGACCGCGCGTGATTCGTCGTCCGGGACCATTCAGCGCTCCCGCCGGACCTGGAGAATCCGTCGGTCGCGGCCTTCCAATGCCACGGCGGTCAGAACGCCGGTGGCGTAGGCCCCCGTGTCGATGCCGATGCGGTTGGGCCGCAGGTCTGGCGCGGGTCGGATGGTGTGGCCGTGGACAACCATCTTGTCGTGGCGGTGCGGCCACGTCAGGAACGGGTCGCGGATCCACAGCAAATCCTCTTCCCGTTGATCCGCCAGCGGCACCGCCGGCCGGATGCCGGCGTGGACGAACAGATAGTCGCCATGGACCACCCAGGGCTTCAGCCCGTGCAGAAGGCGGCGATGCGCGTCGGGAAGCCGGGCATCAAGCTGGTCTCGGTGGTCCTTGAGGCGCGCCGGCGTGACGGTGCCCGGCGGGATCGGGACGCCGTAGCTGGCGAGCGTCGCGAAGCCGCCGTACCCGAGCCACGCCGCTCCGGCCAGCGGGTCGGCGAGGAAAGCCAGCATGCCCTGTTCGTGGTTGCCCATCAGCCGGTCGACGGCGAATTCCGGCAGGGGATCGCCGGACAGCGTGTCCAGGACCGCCCGGCTTCCGGGCCCGCGATCCACGTAATCGCCGAGGAACACCGCCAGCGGAGCGGCGTCCCGGTGGGCGGCGTCCTCGCGCAGACGGCGGAGCAGGGCGTCAAGCAGAGCCATCTCCCCATGGATGTCGCCGATGGCATAGACGATCCGTCCGGGTGGAATTTCGGGGCGGGTGTCCTCCTCCCGCGGCGCCCGGGTTGCCATGCGGTGGAACAGGCGGGTCAGCCTCCCGCGGATCACCGGGATGGCTCCAGGGCGGCCGGGTGACGCTCCTCCGCCGGAGCGGGGTCGTCCACGGTGCCGCAGCGCGCCGCCAGCCCCGCCAGCACGCCGAGCATGACTCCCTGGTCGAGGCCGGTCGAGTAGGCGACGTAGTAGGCCAGCAACAGGGCGAAAAGCATGAGGGCGGTGAAGCGGTCGAAGGCGCGCCCGGCCGGGAACTCGGCGAGCCACAGCCGCCGCAGCGGCACGAGACAGCAGGCCAGCAGCGTGGTCAGTCCCAGAACGCCCGTGTTCAGGAAGACGGCGACATAGGCGTTGTGGGGATTGGACAGCGCGGCGCCGGTCTGGACATCGGCGAACAGTTTGCCGTACCCCCAGCCGAACAGGGCCGTCGCCGGGCCGGAGGTCAGGGTGTGCGGCACCATGATCAGCCAGTTGTCGACGCGCCAGTCCCACGTGCTGTTGTCGCGGAAAGGCTCCGAGATCGCCGAGGTGAAGGCCCCCGTCAGCAACCCGCTGTCCAGCCCCCAGATCAGGAAGAGGCCGACCGCGCTGATGGCCAGAGGCAGGGCCAATCGGCTGAGCAGCGCCGGGCGATGCGCCAGCAGGACCGCGGCGCCGACGACCACGGCGACCCAGACGCTGCGATGATAGAGCAGCGCCACCATCACCAGCAGGGGGATCGCGGTGAGCTGGACCAGGCCGGCCCGGTGGGAGCGCAACCACAGGGCGACGGCAATCAGGCCGGCTTCGGCGATCAGGAGCGCCGACGACGCCGGCAGCACGCGCCACCCGAGAAAGGCGTCGGAGGAGAAGAACGCGGACACCGTGGTGAACGCCGCGACCGACAGGGACGGCTCGATCCAGCACAGCACGGCGTAGGTGGACAGGGCGCCGGCGAGGAACAGCCACAGCAGGGCGAATTGGTCGATGTCGCGGGGCTCCCACCGGAAGCTCTGCATGTAAAGGGCGCAGACGATGAAATAGAAGTCGGGTCGGAAGCTGACGATGGCCGTGGCCAGCCCATTGGCCGCGATGCCGCGCAGCAGGGCCAGCAGCATCAGCCCCGCCAGCCCGAGCCAACAGAGATGGGTGAGGCCGATCTGTCCGATCGCCACGATGCGGACGCCGTAGGCGACCAGGATTCCAAGAACGAGAACGTCCAAAGGTGCAATGTCATAGGCATATATGCTAAACACCGGGTTGAGTCCGAGCTGGACCCCGATGATCCCTGCCGTCACCGTGATCGGGATGATCAGGCGCCAGGACCACAACGATACGAAAACAATCCCCAGAAGGGACGCGGCCAGGATGATGATCAACGCGTCGCCCGGGACGTCGACGATAGACCTGTTCACGATCCAATTACTCCAGCTCACGCCGGTGATCTTGATCCGAAGATGCCGCGTTTCGGATCGGCACGCGAACTGTCGACCGGAACACAGTGCGGCACCATACAGGGGCGCCTCCCGTGGCGGTAGCCCTTATCACGGCGTCACGGAGGGAGCCGCCCTCCGCCGTTCGAACGCCGCGTCGCACCGGGCGTCCGGTCGATGCGCGTCCTGATCGTTCACGAACGCTACCGCAACCCCGGTGGCGAGGATGCCGCGGTGGCCGCCGAGGCGGGCCTGCTGCACGAGTCCGGGATCGCGGTCTCGCTGTTCACCGAGGACAATCAGCGGATCTCCCGCGGAACGCCGGCCCTTGCGGCGCAGGCCCTGTGGTCTTTGGAGAGCCGGCGGCGCGTGGCGGCGGCGGTCGACGGCTTCCGCCCCGACGTCCTTCACGTCCACAACGGTTTTCCCCTCCTGTCCCCGTCGATCTATGGGGCCGCCGGCGAACGAGGAATTGCCGTCGTCCAGACCCTTCACAATTTCCGGCTGCTCTGCGCCAACGCCCTGCTGCTGCGCGACGGGCGGCCGTGCGAGCGCTGCGTGGACAAGCTGGTCAAATGGCCGGGCGTCGTCCATGGCTGCTACCGCGACAGCCGGGCCGCCAGCGCCGTGGTTGCCGCGGTCGCCGCGGTCCACCGCCTGACCGGGGTCCGCCGTCACGCGGTCGACCGCTACATCGCCCTGTCGCCCTTCTCCGCCCGACGCTTCGTCGCCGGCGGGCTGCCGGCTGACCGGCTGACGGTCTGCCCACCGGTGGTCCGCCAGCCGCAACCCGCCGACGGCGGGTCGGAGCCGCGGGCCGGCGGGCTGTTCGTCGGCCGGCTCAGCCTGGAAAAGGGAGTGGAAAGTCTGGTGGCGGCGTGGCGCGGCGTGCCCCATCCGTTGACGGTGATCGGCGACGGGCCGCTGGCCGAAGCCCTGCGCCGGGCAGCCCCGCCCCAGGTGCGATTCCTCGGCTGGCAGCCACCGGAGGTCGTCGCCCAGGCGATGGCACGGGCGGCACTGCTTCTCTTTCCCTCGCTCTGCTACGAGAACTTCCCTCTTTCGGTGGCGGAGGCGATGGCGCACGGACTGCCGGTGCTCGCCGCGTCGGGTGGTGCGGTGGAGGACACGCTGGAAGAGGGGCGGACCGGCGTCTTCGCGCCGCCAGGCGATGCCGAGGCGTGGCGGACCGTCGCGCGGGACCTGCTGGACCAGCCCGACCGGCTGTCCGCCATGGGGAACCGCGGCCGCACGGTCTTCCGGCAGCGCTACGGCCGGGCCGCGGCCCTGGAGCGCCGGATCGCGCTCTACGAAGAGGTGTGCGGCCGGCCGATCCGGTTGCAGAGGGAGGCCGATCCGATGCCGTCCTGAGCGGCGGCGAGCGCCCCGGCGGTCATCCGACGTTCCGGCGGTATCCGGTCGGCGACCATGGCCATCGCCCGCTCCAGGACCGGCCAGAGTCCCCGCTCCTCGATCTCCCAGCCGTGTCCCCAGAGATGGAGGACGCCGCCGGCCGCCCCGGCGGCCGCGGCCATCGCGGCGATGCCGCCGGCCAGCCCGTCGGCCGCCAGCCAGCGGCGGGCGAGGTGCAGCCGGTTCAGCCCGCCGCCCTGGCGCAGCCAGTTGCGCAGCACCGCCGCGGCGCCATGGGGATGGACCTGCGCTGTGGTGGCCATCGCCAGCGGGTCGGTGCCGGGGTCGAGGCAGAACATCCGGGTGGTGCGGGCGTAGGCGAAACCGGCCTCCGCCACCAGCCGGCGCCCGTGGCGGCCCAGCCGTCCGCCGGGGTAGGCGAAGCCGTGGACCGCGTGGCCGAGCGCATCCTCCAACCGCCGCCGGCCGTCGGCGAGTTGGCGGCGGATTTCGGCCGGCGGCCGGCCGGCCAGACGGACATGGTCGAGGGTGTGGGCCGCCACCTCGAAACCGGCGGCGTCCAAAGCCCGCCAGTCGGCGCTGCCCATGGTCGGCCGCCCCTCGCTGTTGCGAACGGGCACGAAGAAGGTCGCCGCGATGCCCAGTCGGGCGAGCCGGTCCGCCAGCCGCCGGTCGGCGGGGTGGCCGTCGTCCCACGAGGTGACGAGCGTCGCCTCAGCCATCGCGGTCGTCCGCCGGAGCATCCTCGCGCCGCCGGGCCAGCACCATGCCGCCGATGTAGAAGGCCGGCTCGGGGTCGCACAGGCGATCGAGCAGCCAGGCGGGAAAGCCCAGCAGGTGAAAGGGCAGGGCCAGCAGGAAGGCTGTGGCCAGCCGCAGCGCGTCGCCCGGCCCGCGCCCGCTCCGCCAGCTTTGCCGGTGGGCGACCAGCAGACGCCCGGGCATCTGCGCCATCATCGCCGTGAGATAGGAGAAAACACCGCCCTGCGTGCCATGGGCCACCACATCGAAACCGGCGCGGTCGAGCAGCTGGTCCATGCCCGGCCGGGTCCATCGCCACAGGTCGCGGCTGCGCCCTTGCGGGCAGAGCAGGGGATAGCTGACCAGCAGGCACCCGCCGGGCGCCAGCACCCGCCGTGCCTCGCCCAGCGCGTGGAGGGGATCCGGCAGGTGTGCCAGCACCTGGAAGAAGCAGGCCAGTCCGGCGCTGCCCGGTGGGAATGGCAGGGCCTCGGCGTCGCCCAGCACGGCCACGGTGTCGTTGGCGATCCGATCGACGGCGACGTGCCGCAGACCGGGCATAGCCGCCGTGAGGGCGGCGGCGTAGGGTGCCGTTCCAGCGCCGATGTCGAGGCACAGCCCCGATCGGGGCAGCGCCTTCGGCAGATGGGCGGCGATGAAGCGGTCCATCATGCGCCGTTCCGGAACGACCCAGTCCTGCACGCGCCGGTAGGCGAGGACGAGGCGGTGCGTCACGCCGACACGCCGTCCAGATCGCAGGCCGGACGGCCGCAGGGGCGGCCGAGCGGGTCGCGGTGCGGTCCGCCCCTCATCGCCGCCCCAGTCTTTGCCGTTCCTGCAGCAGGGGTATCAGCCGATTCAACTCTGCGAGGCTGGACGGGTCGTCGGCCAGGATCGGGCGCACGATGCCGGCGGCGCCGAACCGCACGGTCTGTTCGGCCAGCCCGGGCAGTCGCCAGCGGGCGTAGAGCCGGACCTGCGCCGCGAAGTCCCGACGGCCGGCCGCGTCCATAAAGCGGTGAAGGGCGAGACCGGATTCGAAGCGAGGCGGGATCAGGGCGGGGTCGAAGGGTCCGGTGCGCACCGACATCCGCCACGTCGTGACGGCCTCGTGAAAGCGATGGGCGGTGTGTTCGGCGTAGGAGAGGTGATTCCAGATGTAGGGCGCCAGCGGCGCGCGGGACAGCGCCGCGCGGAAGGCCGCCCGCGCGGCCTCCAGCTCGGCTTGGCCTTCCGGGGACTCCGGATCGCGGTAGAGCGCCAGCAGGGTGTGGCCGCGGCCGGAGAGATCGCTGGCGTCGGCCGACAGCTCCGCCGCGGCCTCCGCGTCCGCTTGCCGGGTGGCATCTTCCAACGCGTCCAGCGCGACGGCGGCGCCGGCCTCGGCGTTCCGGATGGTGCGGGCGGGATTCAGCAGGAACAGCTCCGACTGCACCCGCTGCGGCGCGCCGGTCAGCAACAATCCCGCCCCCAGCACCAGGGACACGGCCATGGCCGCCCAACGCCCGGCGCGGGGCGCGGTGGCGTCATTCGGTGTAGTAACCATGGTATCGGCCATAATAGTGTCCGGCATCGCCATAGCCGTAACGGGCATGTTTGCGAAGGTTGACGCGGGTCAGAAGCAGGCCGCTGATCGGGGCGTTGACGTCCTGCAGCATGCGCAGCGCTGACAGCACATTCTCCTTGGGCGTCTTGTTCCAGCGGACGCAGAACACCACCCGGTCGGCGAACTGGGCGAGGAGTTGGGGGTCGGCCACCGGCAGGGTCGGCGGGCTGTCGATCACCACCAGATCGTAGCGGTTGCGCAGCTCGTCGACCAGGGTGTTGACGCTCTTGGAATTCAGGAGGTCGTGCTGGTACTGCTGCGGCTTGATCGGCGGCCCCGTCAGGATGTCCAGACGGGAGCGGGGGTCCCGGACGATGGCCTGATCCAGATCGGCTCGCCCGGCCAGCACGTCGGCGACGCCGTACGCGGGCGAAAGGTCCAGCGTGCTTACGATGGAGGTCCGCCGCAGGTCGGCGTCCACCAGGATCGTCCGCATCGACAGGTTGGCCGCGGTGCGGGCGAGCGACAGCGCCGTCAGGCTCTTGCCCTCGTCCGGCACCGAGGAGGTGACGACGACGACATTGGACCGGCCTGCGTCGATGTCGGGCAATCCATGCTTCAGCGCAAACCAGGCGATGCGGAACGCCTCGGCGAAGGACGAGGACGGCTTGTCGCTGAGGATGGATTCGGCGGAGTGCTGGCCGATCAGTTGACGGATGGACGGAATCAGGCCCAGCGACGGCAGGCCGGTTGCCGTTTCCAGTTGTTCGCGGCTGCGGAAGGTGTTGTCCAGCTGCTCCAGCACCATCACCAGGACCACGCCGCCGAACAGCCCGAGCAGGGCGGCGGCGCCGACCAGCAGCCGGGTGCGCGGCGCGCTCCGGACCTTCGGCGTCTCGGCGCCGGAGATGATGCGGACATCGGCCTGCTGGATGTGCTCCTGCTCGCCGGTTTCCTTGAAGCGGTTCAGGAACGCCTCGAAGATCGCCCGGCTGGCCTGGGCCTCGCGCTCCAATTCGCGCAGGCGGATCTCGTTGCCGCTCTGTTTGATGGTGGAGTCCTGCGATTCGCGGATCTGCTTGGTCAGGCTGGTCTCGCGGTCGCGCAGGATCGCAAGATCGTCGCGCATGGCCTGGACCTGCCCGTCGATCTCGGCGCGCAGCTTGCTGCGCATCTCGGCCAGCTCGGCCCGGATCTTCAGCATCATCGGGTGCCGCGCGGCGTAGCGTGACGACAGCTCGGATGCCTCGCGCGACAACTGGGCTTCCAACTGCTTGATGTGCTGGATCAGTGGCGAGTCGACGAATTCGCCGGCGGCGCCGGTGCTGTCCTGCGACATCGACAGGGAGTCGATGCGGTCAAGCTTGGCCTCGGTCTCGGTCCGCCTGGACTTGATCTGCACCAGCTGGGAATTCATGTCGGCCAGCTTCTGGGCATCAGCAAGTCCGCCTTGGTCCTCCACCAGGCCCATCTGTTGGCGGTAGGCGACGACCTGCCGTTCCGAGGCTTCGACGGTGCGGCGCAGCACGTCCAGCCGGCCGTTCAGCCAAGTGGCCGCCCGGCGCACCGCCTCGAACTTGGTTTCCATCTGTTCGACGAGGTAGGCGTCGGCGATCGCGTTGGCGATCAGTGCCGCCTTTTCCGGATCGGTCGATTGGAAGCTGATCCGGATGACCACCGACTGGGGAATCGCCGCGATCTCCATGCCCTTGGATATGGCGTCGACCACCTCGGCGCGCGCGGCCTGCTGACGCTCCTCCACCGCTTCCGGCTTCGCCTCGGGTTGGTCGGTGATGTCCGCGACCAGCTCCGTCCACAGAGCCGACACCAGCCGGATGAGGTCGGAGGTCTCGCGTTTGGGGGTCAGGGCGGGGTTGAGTTCGGGGTCGTCGTAGAGGTTCAGGGTGTCGGCGACCCGCTGCGCCACGCTGCGCGAGCGGATCACCTCGACCTCCGAATTGACGGTGACGTACAGGGGCGTCTCCTGTCCCGCCCGGTCCCTCAGATCGATCACCCGCGATCGGTTGTTGTCCAGCATGACGACCGCGGTCGCCGTGTAGACCGGGGGCATGCGCGCGGTGTACGCCCAGGCGCTGCCGGCGGCCAGCAGCAGACAGACAAGCAGCAGCAGGCGCCGCCGCCACAGCGTGCGCAGCGTACGGCCCAGATCGATGTGCAGTTCCGGGTTCAAGCGGTTCGAACCGGCCGCCGGCCCGTTCAAAGATCGATACGGTTGTCCCGATGCGTCCACGCCACTCATCCGATCTTCATTGCGTTGTTTTTCAGCGGTTGCCCCCGCCGGACGGCTGCGACGCTCACCATGCGCCGTCCCCTTTCGCGACCTCGGCCACGGTCTGGCCCAAAATATGAAGGTCGAGCCAGAAGGACCAGTTCCGAACGTAATAGGTGTCCAGGGACTGCAACTCCTCGATCGACCGCGTGCTTCGGCCGGACACCTGCCACAGCCCGGTCAGGCCTGGCCGCACGCTTTGGCGAAGCCGGTTCACCGCCGGGTCGATCTGCGCCAGATGATAGTCGGGAAGCGGGCGCGGCCCGATCAGGCTCATGTCGCCGCGCACGACGTTCCACAGCTGGGGAAGCTCGTCCAGGCTGAAGCGGCGGGCGATCCGCCCAATCACCGGGATGACGCGCGGATCGCGACGCAGCTTCATGTGACGCTCCCATTCCGCACGCGCATCGGGGTCGCGCTCCAGAAGGCTCGCCAGCGTGCGGTCGGCATCGACCACCATGCTGCGCAGCTTGTGCATCCGGAAGGGGCGGCCGTCCATGCCGTGCCGGACCTGGGTGAAGAAGACCGCCCCGGGCGAGAGGATCTTCAACAGCACGGCGTAAACGGCGACCGGAATGGCGGCGAGCAGCAGCAGCGTCCCGGCGAACAGGAGGTCGAACAGGCGTTTGAAGAGCCGGTTGGCCGGCAGCAGAAGATTGCGGCGGGTCTCAAGCCCCAGATGCACGCCGAGGTCGCGCACGGTGACCCACAGGGTCTGCGCCCCGTCGAAAGCGGGCACGAGCACCACACGCCGGTACGGCAAGGCCTCGGTGACCGGCGGCCGGAAACCGTCGCCCAGCACGACCACGGCGACGTCGATGCCCGGCGACGGCGGGTCGTCCGGCAAGGGCAAGGGGCCCTCGACCGCCGGCAGCCATCCCAGATCGGGCGAGCGCGACAGGGTGCGCGCGATCCGTCGGCGGCGTTCCGGATCGTCACCGAGCACCGCCACCGGGACGCCCCACAACCGCATCCGCACCATCAGGGCGCGCGCCAGCCCGTCCCACACGGGCAGGACCGTCAGGCTGATCGTCGCGGACATCAGCGTGATGCCGCGCGACCACCGTCCGTCCTGAAGCAGATAGTCGTACAGCAGGATTGCGCCGAAGATCCGGGCGGCGACGAGAATGCGCAGCCGCGTCCGTTCAACCCCCGATTGACCGTAGCCGGGATACAGGCCCGCCAGCGCGAAGCCGATCGGCAGAAGGATGGTCAGGACATGCAACTCGTACACGACCCGTTCATCGAGCGAGATCGGCAACCAGGCGCCCAGCCGGTCGCGCAGCAGGGTGGCCAGACGGACGGCCCCCTCGATGAGCGCCACGTCCCCCAGGGCGAGAATGCCCGCGGGGGCTGCCGGCTTGAGCAGGCCCCGCACCCACCGGAACGCGCGCGCGTTGCCGCCCGCCCGTCCCACCATTTGGGGCTGTAGAGCGCGAAAAAGATGATCCATTATGCCAGTTGGTTCGGAGGTCTCACGGCCTTCGTATATGCGTATGATCAAGCTTCGCTTGTCAATGCACAAGAAAAACGGACTTATACAAATGGTCGGGTGCGGACCTTCCTGTCGAGCCGCGTGCGACGCAGGCGTCCCGCCGTCGAGGCCTTATGTCCGTCGCGCCACGATCAGCACCATGTGGCCGATCCAGCCGGCCGGGAGGAGTGTGGCCAGGCAGCGCCCCAGCCCGTTCAGCCGCGGCGACCGGATTCCGTCGTATCGGCCGAGCAGGCGGCCGAAGATCTGGTACAGCCGGTCGGCCACATACAGGGTATGGACCGATTGCACCGCGAAGCCGGACGCTTCGGTCAGCGCGCGAAGCTGCGCCGTCGTGAAGCGGTATTCGTAGAAGTCCCGCCCCCGGTCGCGCGCGAAACAGAACTTGACGGCCAGTCCCGCCCGCCGCCCGGCGCGGATCGCCTGCAACCGGAGCCGTTCGGTGTCTGCCGGAAAATCAAGCGGCGGCTTGCCGAGAACCCGGCGGATCGCGGCACTGCCATAGAGCCGGTGGAACAGCGCGTCCTTCCACCGCTCCAGCCGGAAGGAAGGGTTGGCGTGGGGAACGGTCAACAGGATGATGCCGCCCGGCTTCAGAACGCGTCGCATTTCCGCCATCGCCCGCTCCGGCCCGTGGAACAGATGCTCGATCACTCCCAGGGACAGCAGGGCGTCGAATCGGCCGTCCGGATAGGGCAGGTCCTCAACGCTGCCATGGTCATAGGGAAGGTCCGGCCACGCCGCACGGAAGCGGTCGACGTCGCCCCGGTTCAACTCGATTCCGGCCGCGGCGTAGCCGCGATCGGAAAGCGCCTTCACCCACCGTCCGGAGCCCGCCCCAGCCTCCAAAACCGCCGCGCCGCGTGGCACGGTTGACTCGATGACCGGCAAAAGCTCGTCCGATGCGCAGGAGCCGACCATGTGCACAAGGTCGCGAGTGGAAAAATCAAAAATGACGGTGGTGGGAGGCAAATGCGACGACATACCAGGACCGCTTTTTCTTGAGACCATAAGGTGGTTGCCTTCGTGCTTCCGGTCGTGGCAAATGGAATGGCCCGAAAGTCGATTCAGCAGCGGCCGGAAGGATGACATCGATCACGCCTATTGAAAAGGGCGATGGCGGAGGCGGGCGCGCGGTGGAAGAATCGGCGGTTTCATGTGGGTATCGGATGACGATCGTTCGTCGTGTGCATTGTTTTATTTTCGCGTCCGTCATCGTTCTGGCGCCGCTGCCGCTCGGCGCCAACCGCCCGTGGAGCTGGTCGCTGCTCGCCGGCCTGATCGGCCTGCTCTGCCTCACCTGGCCGATCGTGCCTTTGACCGACCGGCAGGCGCCCTCCGTTTCGCCCTGGCGTGTCGCAGGCCCGCTGGTCGGATTCACGGCGGTGGTCGCCTGGGCCCTGGCGCAGGCGTCGCCCCTGTGGCCGGCCGGATGGGGCGTTCCGATCTGGGTGGAGGCGCAACAGGAGTTGGCGGGCACCGCCCCGCGGGCCGTTCCGCTGGCCACCGACCTGTTCGCGGTGCCCACAGGGGTCATGCGGCTTCTCTGTTATGCCGGGGTCATGTGGCTGGCATTGCAGCATGGCCGGTCGTCGCGGCGCACCCATCGCCTGATCGACACGCTGGCGTTGGCCGGCGGCGCCTACGCGGCGTACGGCCTGCTGGTCTACATGACCGGAAACGACAGCATCCTGCTGATGCGGAAATGGGCCTATCACGATGATCTGACCGCGACCTTCGTCAACCGCAACCACTACGCCACCTACGCCGGGCTAACGCTGCTCTGCGCGCTGGCCGCGGTGTCGACCCGCCTGGAAGCGCCGATCCACCTTCGCACGCTGATCCTGCACCTTGGCCGGCCGACCGGGATCTTCGCGCTGGTGGCGACCGTCGTCATGGTCGCGCTGTTGGCGAGCGGTTCTCGCGCCGGCTGCGCGGCGACGCTGGTGGGGGTGGTCGCGCTGGCCTGGGCGCACAAGACGGCGAGTCGTCCGCCCGGAGCGGCGCGCTGGCGAACCCTGGCCTGGGGTGGCGTGACGATAGCGTTGCTTTTGACCATCGCGTTCGGCGTCCTGGTTCGGGCGGGGGATCTCGATGGGCATTTTTCCGACCGGCTCCGCATCTACCAGCTGACTTTGGACCTGATCGCCGCCCGGCCGCTGACCGGCTACGGACCGGGCAGCTTCGCCGCCGTCTTCGCCACCGTGCGGCCCCCCGACATCCTCCAGGTCTGGTCGGAGGCGCACGACACCTATCTGGAACTGGCCGTCGATCTCGGTGTGCCGGCAGCGGCGGTGCTGGTCGCGGTGGTGCTCCGGTTGCTGTGGACTTGTCTGCGCGGCGGGGTGAACCGTCAGCGCGACACGCTCTATCCCTTGCTCGGGGTCGCCGCCACGCTTCTGGTCGGGGTCCATGCCCTGCTGGATTTCAGTCTCCAGATCCCCGGCCTGACGGTGACCTGGGCGGCCATTCTCGGCGTGGCGGTGGCGCAGTCGCAGCGGTACAGCCAAGCCCCTGGCCAGCCATGACGTCCGCCCCTCCGGAACAGCCCGCGCAAACGGTCCAGCCGGACGGTCGGGATCTCGACGTCGTGCGCGTCGACGTCCTGGGCGTCCGGGTGTGGGCCCAGACCATGGAACAGGCGACGGAGCGGATCGCCGGCTGGATCGCGCGGCGGACCCCCGCCTATGTCTGCGTCACCGCGGTGCACGGCGTCGTCGCCAGCCGGCGCGACCCGACCCTGATGCGGAACCATAACGAGGCGTCGATGGTAACCACCGACGGCATGCCGCTGGTCTGGCTGTCCAGGCTGGCTGGCCACCGGCAGGCCGAGCGGGTCTATGGGCCGGATCTGATGCTGGCGCTGTGCGAACGGTCGGTGGCCGAGGGGTGGCGCCATTATCTGTACGGCAGCAGCGAGACGGTGCTGACACGGTTGAAGGCCAATCTGGAGCGCCGTTTTCCCGGCATCGCCATCGTCGGGACCTGTTCGCCCCCGTTCCGCCCGATGACGGACGCGGAGGACGTCGCGGCCTTCGCCGCCATCACCGCCAGCGACGCCGACATCGTCTGGGTCGGGCTGGGCACGCCGAAGCAGGAACTCTGGATGGCCGACCACGCCGGCCGGCCGGGTGCGCCGGTGATGATCGGAGTCGGTGCCGCCTTCGACTTCCACGCCGGCACCAAGCGGCAGGCACCGCGCTGGATGCGGCGCAACGGCCTTGAATGGCTGTTCCGGCTGGCCAGCGAGCCGCGCCGGCTGGCCGGCCGCTATCTGGTGACCAACACCCTGTTCATCCTGTATTTCGCCCGGCAATGGCTCGCCTCCCGGCGTCGGCGGGACCGGCCGTCACGGCCAGCCGGCCGTCGCATAGGGTAGCTCCGCCCGTGCATCCACCTCCGGAAGGAAGCAGTCGAGCGCCGGTGGTGACGGTGTCCGGCCGGCCGCCAGCGCGGCGCGCAGGTCCGACAGGATGGCCAGCATCGATCGCATGCGGTGATACTGGCTGTGGCGGGCGGCAAGGTCGGCCGCGGCGCGTCGGCCGAGGTCCAGCCGTTCGTCGTCGCCAAGGTCGAGCAGGCGGTCGCAGGCGGCCAGCATCCCGCGCGTGCCGCGGTGCAGGAAGATCTGGCTGCCGTCGCGGAATATCCGGTCGATCCGCGGCACCCGGACGTCGACGAAGGGAATGCCCGACAGCATGGCGACCGCGCTGCGGTCCGACATGTAATAGTCCATGTGCCCGTTCGGGTGTGGGCCGACAATCACGCGGGCCTTGCGGAGGACTTCCTGCTGCATCGCGAAGGGAATCGGGCCGCGCGCCGACGGCCAACCCTCCCACCCCGCGCCAAACAGGGCGAAGCGGCGTCCGTAGCGCTTTTGCAGAGCCATGACCTGCTCGAGACGCCGCCACGCCGCCAGGAACAGGTAGCGCGTCGGGTTGCGCACCCGGATCCGGCTTCCCACGAACACGACGTCGCAGTCCGGCCGGTAGGTGTCCGGATCGAAGGCGCCGTCGAAGCGGACCTGGCAGTAGCCGTGGGGCATCAGCGTGACCCGGCGGGCTCCCGACCGGGCCAGATCGCGGGCAAGCCCCCCCATCTCCGTCAGGAACGTTACGTCAGCGAGACGAGCCGCGGTGCGGAAGGACTTGGGGAAGCGCCCGATGAACCGGCCGAACGGGTCGCCCGAACTGACCGCGACCACCGGACGGACGGGCAATTGCCGCAGACGCTCGATGAACCCGGTCGGATCGGGGATCGGCCCATGGAAACAGTGGAGGAGGACGGCGTCGGCCTCCATCGCGCGCGCGGTCCGCAGCGCCTCGCTCCACACGCCGTCCCAGCCAGCGGACTCCGCCACGCCATAGTAGGGAATTGCCCGCCAATCGGTCAGCGCCCCCTCCGACCGGAGGCGGTTGCACGCGTCCGTCCAGCCCGGGTGATCGGTCACCGACCGCCCCTGCATCATGAAAAGGAGGCGCATGGATGCCATCCGAATGGCTGGGATGCCCGGCTCCGCCAGCAAACGGCGCGGCGGGCGGCATCCTACCCACACCACGCGGACCGCGGCAACAGCTCCGGCGTGACGTCCAGGGTCCCGCCACCGCGGGCGCGGCCCGGGCCGCTCGCACCATCATCAACCGGATGACCGGCCTGGGCAGGCCGGTTTCGCGGACGATCGCCTGACCGTCACCCCGGACCGGGCGAGTTGTGTCCGCGAGCCAAGTTGCGCACCAACGTCCGCTGACGAAGGACGGCGCTCACCGTATGCTTACGAACCGTCCCTACAACAATCCATATAACGATGCGGAAGGCGACACCGGCGGACTGGCATATGGCGGGTGTGAGTGGTATGGACAGCGAGACTTTTTCTTGGAAATTGGCGGCTAGCAATGCAGAACGCCCTTCGCGACACGCATACAGCGTTCCGTTTCGGCCGCACTCGACTGTTGGCTGTGGTGATGACGCTCGGCGTCGTCGCAGCCCCGTGGTCGTCGGGACTGGCCCAGTCGGGCGGTCCGAGCCATCCCGAGACAGACCCCCGCCGCAGCGGCACCGGTGCAGCCAATATCACCGCGGAGCCCGCCCCCCAGGATGACGTGGAAGGCAAGAACGACCCTCAGCGCGTCGGGGACTCTTACCAGCCCAAGGGCGCGGAGTTGGGTAGTTTTCTGCTGTTGCCCCAGATCGAACTGGAGGAGCGGTTCAACTCCAACCTCTTCGCACAGCCGAATGACGAGAAGTCGGACTTCCAGACGCGGATCGCACCAGAAGTGCAGGTCCGCTCGCGTTTCTCGCGGCACGCGCTCAACCTGACCGCACGGGTGGAGCAGAATATCTTCCGACACTATTCCAGCGACAATCATCTGAACGCGCAGCTGTTCGGCCATGGGCGCTACGACTTCGACCGCAACTGGGAAGGCACCGGTACGCTGGACGTGAGCCGCCAGCATGAGGATCGCGGAAGCCCCGACGATGCCGGCGGCAAGCAGCCGACGCCGACGAACAGCGTCACCGGCCAGATCGGCTCGAAACTGGTGGCCGGACGGTACGTCTTCTCAGGGGGGCTGCGGGTGTCCCGCCGGCAGTTCGAGGACGTCGAGGTCGACGGCGGCCCGCCGAACAACAACTCCGACCGCGACCGCATGGAGTACAGCATCACCGGGCGCGCCGGGTACGAGATCTTCCCCGGCTACTCCGCGGTCACCCAGCTGCAAGCGAACCGGCGCCAGTACGACGACGAGTTCGACGACCTCGGCTACAACCGTTCGAGCAAGGGTTGGCGCGCCGAAGCGGGTATCGGCGTCGACCTTACCCAGTTGGTGCGCGGCGATTTCCTCGTCGGCTATCTTCAGCAGGATTACGAGGATCCGCGCTTCTCCGATCCGCAGGGCTTTGCCGTCCGCGCCGTCTTCAACTGGACGCCCAGCCGCCTGACGGTGGTTGTCCCGTCGCTGGAGCGGTCGACGCAGGAAACCACCAGCGTCGGTGCCTCGGCGATCGTCAGCACGAGTGTCTCCTTGCTCGTTCGCCACGAATACGCGCGCAACATCGTCCTGACCGGTACGGCCAGCGTCTTTAAGGACGAGTTCGAGGGGACGAATCAGACCAACTGGACCTACGATGGCCGGGGCCGTGTCATCTGGGCTCTGGCTCCGGAATACTATGTCGGAGGCGAATTGGGCTATCGCAAGCGTACGTCCAATACCGCATCCTCCGAGTATGACCAGTACATCATTGCGCTACGCCTCGGCCTGAGAATCTGAGGCGCTGGCGGCGCGTACGCATCGGCCTCGATCTGACCACGCCCGTGTTCCCGGTCCACGGTGTGGACGAGCGTGGCACGGTCGTTCCCACGACGCGTCTGCGCCGCGATGGAGTGCTGACGTTCGGTGCCACCATGCTTAACCGCATGCTCGACCTCGGATGCGCGAACTCGGTCCGCATTGCGTGACCGGCGGCGAGGCGGGGCAACCCCTTGCCGTCACCGCCTCCGTGCGGCACGCCGGATACCGGCCTGCGTGCACCAGCAGCGGTCCGTGCGGCTTGCAACGCTGCGGGCGGACGCCTAAGGAGTGCGCATGGTCAGCCAAGATCCCGCCCCCGTGAACGGCATCCGACCGGTCGGCCGCTGGTCTCGGGCGCCGTCCCGGCGGCGGGCGCGGACGCCGGACGGCGGCGGGGCATGAGCCGACAACCGGTGCTTCTCCATGTGCTGAACGCCTTGATGCCGTCGGGCGCCGAGCGCATGCTCGAGTCCATCGGTCCGATGACGCTCGCGGACGGGCTGCGTCCGGCCATCCTGTCCACCGGGGACTCCGGGCCGGGTCCCTTCGCCCTCCACCTCGAGGCGGCCGGCTACGCCATTCACCACGTTCCCTTTTCCCGCGACGCGGGCTTTCTTCGCCACCTCGTCGGGGTGTTCCGCCAGACGCGGGCCGAGATCGTGCATGTCCATTGCGAGCGGGCGGCCTTCTGGATCGAGCTGGCGGCGCGCGCCGGCGGGGTCCGGCGGATCGTCCGCACCGTGCATGCCGTGTTCGAGTTCGACGGCTCCCTGCGGCTGCGCCGGTCGCTCCAGCGCGCTCTGGCGCGTCGACTGTTCGGCGTTGAGAGCGCCGCGCTTTCGGCGGCGGTGATCGATAACGAGCGGCTGCGCTTCGGCAATCCGGCGCGGTGCGTTCCGGCCTGGGTCGATCCCGCCTTCCGCCCCCCGGAGGAGGGGGAGAGGGAGCGGGCGCGCAGGCGCTTCGGCCTCGCCCTCGGAACCTTCGCCGTGGCGGTCGTCGGCAACTGTGCGCCGGTCAAGAACCACGATGCCCTGATCCGGGCCATCACCCGCCTGCGGTCGGACGGAACGGACGTATTGCTGCTGCACGCCGGCCAGGGAGCGATGGAAGCCGACGAGCGCACCCTGGCCGCCGCCGAGGGCATCGCCGACCGGGTGCGGTTTCTCGGCGGCATCGACGACGTCCGATCCCTGCTGCACGCCGCCGACGCCTTCGTCATGCCGTCCGTGCGCGAGGGACTGGGCATCGCGGCGCTTGAGGCCCTGGCCTGCGGTGTGCCGTCGGTGCTGACGGACACCCACGGACTGCGGGAACTGCGCTCCTTCGGCCCGGCGGTTCGCTGGTGCGGCACGGATGCCCATTCAATCGCCGACGCGCTGGCCGGGGTGGCCGCCCTGACCCCCGACGCACGGGCCGCCTTGACCGCCGACGCGCCGGCGATCGCGCGGCGGCGGCACAGCCCAGCCGCCGGCTGGGCCGCCTGCCGGGAGCTCTACGGATGGCGGGTGCCATCGGGACCGTGCCCTTGACCCGCACGCCCGCTGCCACCGCGACGCGGCGGATCACCGCCGTGCTCGCCTGCCATGGGCGGGTCGCCACCACGCTGGAGGGGCTGGCGTCGCTGTTCGGGCAAGCTCTGCCGGACGGCGTCGCGCTGGACGCCGTGGTCGTCGACGACGGCAGCAGCGACGGCACCACCGCCGCGGTCGCCGAACGCTTTCCGCGGGTACGCCTGTTGCATGGCGACGGGTCGCTGTGGTGGGCCGGCGCCATGGCGCTCGGTCTCGCCGAGGCGGCGCGGAGCGAACCGGACTTCCTGCTCTGGCTCAACGACGATGTGCGCCTGGACGTCGGGGCGGTGGCAGCCCTTGTGGCCTGCCACGACGGCTGGCGGGCCGACACGGGACAGGCTCCGGTCGTGGTCGGCGCCACGCGCGACCCGGCGACGGGGCGTCCCAGCTACGGCGGCCAGCGCCGCCACCCGCAACGGCCGTTCCGCTTCCACCTCGTCGCACCCGCCGGCGCACCGCAGCCTTGCGACACCTTCCAGGGCAACATCGCGCTGGTGCCGACGGCCGTCCACGAGCGGCTGGGCGGCATCCCGCGCGTCTTCGCCGGCGTCCAGGGGACCGCCGACACCGACTTCGGCCTGCGCGCCGGGCAGGCGGGCGTGCCGGTGGTGCAGGCGCCGGGGCTCCTGGGACGCTGCGCGCCCAACCATGCCGCGCCCGCTTGGTGCGACGGGCGTCTGTCGCGGCGCGCGCGTGTGGCGGCGCTGGTCGGTCCGCGCGGCTTCCCGCCGCGGGCATGGTTCGCCTTCGCCCGGCGCCATGGCGGCCCGGCGTGGCCGCTGTGGGCGGTGTCCCCCTATGTGTTCCGCTTGCCGGCGGCCCTGGCGACCGACCGCCGTGCCGCCCGCCACGGGGTCGATCAGGCGCCCGGCGCCGCCCCCGGCGCCGCAAGCGACGACCACCGGCCGCGGGTGGCACTGATGGACGGGATCATGGCGCATTACCGCCTGCCGTTCCTGCGCTCACTCGCCCGTGCCGAAGGCTGGTCGATCACCGTCTTCCACGGGCCAGCCCCGGCCAACCACGGTGCGGTGATGACGGACCAGCCATTGCCGCTGCCGACGGTGCCGGTGCGCCATGGCAGCCTGCCGGGCGGCCGACGCATTGTCTGGACTGGCGGGGTCATGGAGGCACTGTCGGGGCGCTACGACGCCGCAATCGCCGCCGCCCATGTGCATGACCTGGGCGTGTGGGTGTTGTGGCTGAGCCGTCGGCTGACGGGACGGCCACGGTTGCTGCTGTCCGGCCATTTCCGCCTGGAGGGCGACGGCTCCGGCCTTGTCGCCGCGTTGCGCGGATGGTTGCGCCGGCTGCTGGCGCGCGGAGCCGACGCGGTGCTGGCCTACACGCCGCGCTTCGCGGCGCAATGCGTGGCACACGGCGTTCCAGCCGACCGGGTGTTCGTCACCCACAACACGATTGATGGGGAGGCGGTGCGCGCGGCGGCCGCCGCCGTCGGACCCGACGCGCTGACCGCGGCCCGGCGGCGCTACGGGCTTCCGGACCAGGAGCCGCTCTTCCTGTTCATCGGCCGGCTCTACACCGCCAAGCGGGTGGATCTGGCCATCGCGGCGACGGCGGAGCTGCGCCGGCGCGGCCACATCTGCACCCTGCTGATCGTTGGCGACGGGCCGGACCGCCTGCGGATTGCGGCGCTGGCGGCGGAAGCTGACGGCGTCCGCCTCGCACCGGCCCTGTTCGAGGAGCACGATCTGGCGCCGCTGTTCCGGCTGGCAACGGCGGTCGTCTGCCCAGATTCGGTCGGGCTTCTCGTCGCACACGCGTTCAACTATGGCGTGCCGCTCGTGGCCTGCCGCAACGCGCCCGGCCATGGGGTGGAGATCGATTATCTCGACCCCGGACGCAACGGCCTGTTCGCCGATTCCCTCGACGCCACGGCGCTGGCGGCGGCGCTGGAACGGTTGCTGACTGAACCGGGCCTAGCCGTGCGCCTCGCCGAGGGCGCCCGGCGGACGGCGGAGGGGCTTACGGTGGAGACCATGGTCGAGGCCACTCTGGCCGCGCTGCGCCGTGCGCTGCGCCCGGAGGACGGCCGCCGTTAGCCGATTTGGTGCGCACATCGGCGTGACGGCGTCCGAACGCCAGGCGCAGCGTCAGCCCGGTCTCAACGGCAATCTCCCCATAGCGGACCGGCCGGCCCCGTCGTCCGGTCGGCGGTGGCGTCCACGTCCGAAGTCCACCGAGACCGCCGCCATCCCGATGTCCGCCAGGGTATGGCGCCCGCTCTCGCCCTGGCGTTTGCAGCCATCTCGTAACGCGGCTCAAGCGCGACGGTCATTGGGTTCGTGGCGTCGATCTCAAGCTGCCGCAGTACAGCGAGACACCGGCCGATCACTCCATCGTCGGCGATCTGCGCGAGTCCGCCCTGTGCCGCGCGGTGGTGGACTCGCGTTTCGACGAGATCTACCAGCTCGCCGCCGACATGGGGGGTGCCGGCTACATCTTCACCGGTGCGGACGATGCGGAGATCATGCACAACTCCGCCACGATCAACCGGACTGTCCTGGAGGCGTGCCGCCGCCGTACGGTCAAACGGGTGTTCGACGCGTCCTCGGCCTGCATCTACCCTCAGGAGAACCAGGCCAGCAGCGAGAACCCGGTCTGCCGTGAGGATACCGCGTACCGCTCCCACCCCGACAGCGACTAGGGCCGGGAACGGCTGTTCGGCGAGCGGCTCCACCTCGCCTACGGCCGCAACCATGGGATGGACGTGCGCATCGCGCGTTACCACAACGTCTTCGGCCCCGAGGGCGCCTGGGACAACGGTCGCGAAAAAGCACCGGCGGCGGTGCCCCGCCGCGATCAAGCTGGCGCGACCGCTGACGGAACCGGACAACGGGCGGGCCGCGGGGAGGCGCGGCCGGTGGCGATCAGAAACGTCGCTCCAGGACCTTGATGATGTCGCCGGGCAGGATGGGCGTGCGCTCGACCGCTCGGTAATCCTTCTGACCGCCCTCGAGCGTGCGCACCAGCACGACTTCCCCCTGGCGGGCGCGGTAATCGTAGCCGCCGGCCTTTGCGATGGCGCTCAGCACGGTCATTCCCGTCATATAGGGGAACTCGCCCGGCCCCCGGACCTCGCCCAGCACGTAGAAGGGGCGGAAGGTCTGGATCTCGACGGCAACGCGTGGGTCGTTCAGATAGGCGTCCCGTATCAGGGTTTCCTCGATGCGGTTGGACAGCCCCTTGGCGGTGATGCCGCTGGCGGGAATGTTGCCGACCAGCGGCAGCGCAATGTTGCCCAGCGGATCGACGGTGAAATCGCCGGACAGGCTCTGTTCGTTGAACACGATGATGCGCACCCGGTTGCCGGGCTCGAGCGGGTAGCTCTCCGCCGGGTTTCCGGTAATCGTGGGGGCGTCTTCGCTGGGAAACACGGCAACCGGCGCGCAGCCGGTGGCAAAGCCGGCAGACAGCGCAGTCGCCAAAACCGCAGCCCGCCAGGCGCTTCCGATGCGTACAAATGCCATTGAGAAAACCGCTCCTCTTCTTTGCGCGTCTTTCGGCGGCTTTCCGCCGGATCGTCTTCAAAGGCCGCGCTTGCTTGCCGCCCGCGAACACGCGGACTGACATAAGCAAGTTCCTTCGCCAACTGCAACGGCGGAACGGAACGTGCCAACGATTGTGGGCTCTTCGCGTTTTTGTGATCAGGCGGCAAGCAGGAACTGAACCGCACCGGGTCTGTCGGGGGCGTTTCGCATTGGCCGTCCCGACCCCTCCGTCAGGGGACGGCCGGCGGCGGGGCGGTGCGGGTCTGGGCGGCGAGGCGGATCGGCGCGTTGACCGCGCCGTAGCCGTCGTAGCCGCGGCGCTGCACGATCTCGAAGAAGAAGCCGCCCTCCAGGGTCGCCGTGTAGGCGTGGTAATAGGCGCCCGGGCCCTGGGCGTCGTAAAGGATGTTGCCGGCGCGCAGGCGGGCCAGCTCCTCGGCGGGCAGGTCGGCCCGCACCTCGAGGTCGTCGTAGTAGTTCTCCGGGATGGCCAGCAGGGCGACGCCGGCCGCGGCCAGCCGCTCCACCGTCGCGACGATGTCGTCGGTGGCGAAGGCCACGTGCTGCACCCCCGACCCGAAGAACTCGGTGAGGAAGCGCGACGCCAGGGTCTGCCGGCTCTGCGAGGCGTTGAGGATGAGGCGCAGCGCGCCGTCGGCGGTTTCGACCGCCTGGCTCTGCACCACCCCGCCGGGGTCGATCACCGCCTGGGTGGGCGTGGTGCGCACCTCCAGCAGCGAGGTGTAGAAGAGCAGCCAGCTCAGCATCTCCTCGTACTGCATGGACTGCGACACGTGGTCCACCGCCGTCAGGCCGGCCCCCGGGGGGCCGGGCTCGTCCACCGGCGCGAAGTCCACGTCCCACAGCCGGTCCAGCCCGCTCGTCCGGTCGACGAAATAGAGCAGGCTGCCGCCGAGGCCGCGCACCGCCGGGATGTCCAGCTCCCCCGGGCCGACCGCGCCGTGGAAGGGCTGGTCGAGCAGCGCCAGGGCGCGGTCGACGGTTCCGGTGGCGTCGTCCACGTCCAGCGCCATGGCGCACACCGAGGTGCCGTGGGTGATGCGGAAGGCGTGGGCGAAGCCGTCGGACTCGGCGTTGACGACGATGTTGATGGCGCCCTGGCGCCACCGGGTCACCGCCTTGGAGCGGTGCACCCCGGCCTTGCGGAAGCCGAGGCCGCGCAGGGTCCGCTCGAGGGCCGGTGCGCCGGGCTCGTCCACCGCGAACTCCAGGAACTGCACCCCGGTGCAGCGCGCCTTGGCCGGCAGCGGGGGCAGCCCGGCGACGGGCACGCCGGTGCGCCGGCGCAGCCCGTCGAGCATGGCGACCAGCGCGCGCTGGCCGTCCACCGCCACGCCCCGGGCCGAGCCGGCGCGGAAGCGGTCGTTGAAGATCTCCAGGGACAGCCGCCCGTCGAAGCCGGTGGCCTGGAGTGCGGTCATGAAATCGTCGACCGGCAGCTCGCCCTGGCCGGGGAAACAGCGCCAATGCCGGCTCCACGACAGGAAGTCCATGTCCAGGCGCGGCGCGTCGGCCATCTGCACCAGGAAGATGCGGTCGGCCGGGATGGCGCGGATCGCCGACAGGTCGGTGCCGCGGGCCAGGACGTGGAAGGAATCGAGCACCAGCCCGACCGCCGGGTGGTCGGCCCGGCGCACGACCTCCCAGGCGTCGCGGTAGTCGTGGATGTGCCGGCCCCAGGCCAGCGCCTCGAAGGCGACGCGCAGGCCGCGCCGGGCGGCGCGCTCGCCCAGCTCGCACAGGTCGGCGGCGGCCCGGTCGATGCCGCCCAGCGAGTCCGGGGAGACGTTGCTGCACACCATGAGGAGGTCGCAGCCGAGCTCCTGCATCACGTCGAACTTGCGCTCGGCGCGGGCGAAGACCTTGGCGCGCTGCGGCTCGGGCATGCCCTCGAAGTCGCGGAAGGGCTGGAAGGTGATGGTCTCCAGCCCCAGCCCCTCGATCATCCGCCGTGCCTCGGCCGGGGTGCCGTTGAAGGACAGCAGGTCGTTCTCGAAGATCTCCACGCCGGTGAACCGCGCCGCGGCGATCGCCTCGATCTTCTCGGCGAGGGTGCCGCTCAGGCACACGGTGGCGATGGCGGTGCGCATGGTGGTGTCTCTCCCGTTCCGGTGGCGGCCGGTCGCATCGGATGATGGGGTGCGTCAGCGTATGGTGCCGGTGGCCAGGGCGTGCTCGACCCCGCCGGCGACGTGGCGGCGCAGCACGTCGCAGGCGCGGCCGGCGTCGCGGGCCAGGGCGCTGTCCATCAGGGCGGCGTGCTCGTCGGCGGCGATGGCGCCGCGGTAGCTGAGCGCGATCATCTGGTAGCGCAGGTACTTGTCGAAGACCGCGGCGTGGGCGTCGATCAGCATCCGCGACCCGCAGGCGGAGATCAGGGCCTGGTGGAACTGCCAGTCGCAGTGCTTCCAGTCGCCGGTGGCGCCGCGGTCGTCGGCGGCCATGCGCTGCTCCATGCGGGCCAGCCGGTGGTGGGCGGCGACGACGCGGCTCTCCCAGTCCATGTCGCCGGCGTGGAACGAGCGCTCCAGCGCCTGGCATTCAAGCAGCAGGCGCAGGTCGGCGATCTCCCGCAGGTTGGCGATCGACACCGGCGCCACCTCGAAGCCGCGCTGCCCCTCGGCCACCACCAGCCGCTCCGACGACAGGCGGTTGAGGATCTCGCGCAGGGTGCTGACGCTGGCACCGTACTCGGCCTTCAGCGCGTCCAGCTTCAGCTTGCCGCCGGGTGGCAGGCGGCCGAACACGATGTCGGCCCGGATGCGGCGGTAGGCGCTCTCGCCCACGCTCGCGGGCAGGGACCCCGGCAGCGGCGCGCCGCCCCCGCGCCCGGTGGGGCTGGCGGTGGCGCTGGCGGGCAGGCCGCCGCTCTCCACCATGTGCGTGACGCAGCCCTCGACGTGGCCCGTCAGCACGGCGCAGGCACCCTCCGCATCGTGCGCCAGCGCGCAGTCCAGGAGCTCCTGGTGCTCCCGGGCGGCGACGGCGCCGCGGAACATCACCGCCACCATCTGGTAACGCAGGTACTGGTCGAACACGCCGCCGAACAGGTCGACAAGGGTCTGCGAGCCGCAGGCGCCGATCAGCGCCTGGTGGAACTCCCGGTCGTAGCGCTTCCACAGCTCCGTGTCCGCGCGGTCGCCGGCCAGCATGCGCCGCTCCAGCACCTTGAGCTTGTGGTGGGCGGCGACCACGCGGCTCTCCCACTCCAGGTCGCCGGCGGCGAAGGAGCGGGGCAGGGCGTGGGTTTCCAGCAGCAGGCGCATCGCCGCGACGTCGCGAAACCCGTCGGGCGACACCGGCGCCACCTGGAAGCCGCGCTGCCCCTCGGCGTGCACCAGCCCCTCCGAGGAGAGGCGGCTCAGCACCTCGCGCAGTGTGCTGACGCTGGTGCCGTACGCGCTGGCCAGACGGTCGAGCCGCAGCCTCGCCCCCGGCCCCAGGCGGTCGAAGATGATGTCGGTGCGGATCCGCTCGTAGGTCCGGTCGGCGATCGACGGCGCCAGAAGCGTGACGCTCATGGAAGGTCCCATCCTGCTCTCGGGTGGGCGCCGGGTGCCGCCGCCGTCCGCGGCGGGCACGCCCGTCGGCCCGGCGGGCATCGTATAGGATCAAGTGCGGAATGTCATGTGATTCAGCAAATAGCTATTGATCGGCCAACCATCCGAGGGGATAGTGCCCGTCAAGACGCAGCCCCACTGCGCCCACCCCCGAGGAGGAGACACTCATGCTCACCGTTACACGACGCGTCGCCCTGGCCGCCGGCGTGGCCCTCATGGCCTGGGGTGGCGGCGGCATCGCCGCGGCCCAGGATCCGCAGACCCTGCGCTTCTCCGCCGTGTTCTCCGAGCAGGACATCCGCGCCGAGATGATGAAGCGGTTCGCCGACGCGGTGAAAACGGACTTCACCGTTCAGCCCTATCTCGGCGGCACGCTGTTCAAGCAGGGCACCGAGCTGGTGGCCATGCAGCGCGGCAACCTGGAGATGGGGAACATCGCGCCCCAGGACGTCTCGAAGCAGATTCCCGCCTGGTCCATCGTCACCTCGGCCTACCTGTTCCGCGACGCCGGCCATCTGAAGACGGTCTTCGACAGCGAGGTCGGGCGGGAGCTGAAGGCGATGGCCTCGGAGCAGCTCGGCATCCACATCCTCGGCCCGACCTATTACGGGTCGCGCCAGGTCGGGCTGCGCGTCGACAAGAAGATCGACACCCCGGCCGACATGGCCGGCATCAAGCTGCGCATGCCCGGGGGCGAGGCGTGGCAGTTCCTGGGCGAGGCGATCGGCGCCAACCCCACGCCGATGGCCTATGCGGAGGTGTACACGGGCCTGCAGACCGGCGCGATCGACGGCCAGGACAACCCGCTTCCCAACGTCCAGAACATGAAGTTCTACGAGGTCATGAAGCAGATCGCCCTGACCTCGCACCTCGTGGCGTTCGACCTCCTGGCGGTGTCGAACACGGTCTGGGACGCCATGTCGCCGGCCCAGCAGGCGGCGTTCCAGGCCGCGGCCGACGAGGCGATCGCCTGGAGCACCGCCCAGCACGTCGCGCGCGAGGACGAGCTGGCCGCGTTCTTCAAGGAGAAGGGCCTCGCCGTCTACACGCCGAACGTCGACGCGTTCCGCGACCACGCCCAGAAGACGTACACGGCGTCGGACCTGGCGGCCGGCTGGGTGCCCGGCATGCTGGACAGGATCAACGCCATGTGACGCTCTCCCGGGGGGCGCCGTCCCCCGGGTCCGTCGCGACCGCCCCCTTCTCGACTGCCCAGGCGGAGATCCGTCCCGATGACCGGGTTGTTTGGCAAGGCCGGGCCCTGGCTGGCCCGGCGCGCCGAAAACGTGGCGGCCGCCATGCTGGCCGCCATGTTCGCGGCGTTCCTCGTGCAGATCCTGTTCCGCTACGTGCTGGGCCTGCCGACCGGCTGGACCCACGAGCTGAGCGCCATCTTGTGGGTGTGGCTGGTGCTGTGGGGGGCGGCCGTCGTGCTGTCCGACGCCGAGGAGATCCGCTTCGACATCGTCTACAGCGCCGTGCGCCCGCGCACCCGCCGGGCGATGTGCGTGATCACCTCCGCGGCGCTGGTGGCGCTGTACCTGCTCTCCCTGCCGGCGGTGATCGATTTCGTGACCTTCATGAAGATCCAGAAGACGACCTATCTCAAGATCCGCTTCGACTGGCTGTTCTCGGCCTACGTCCTGTTCGCCGTGGCGGCGGTCGTGCGCCATCTCTGGCTCGGCTGGCGGGCCCTGTTCCGGCCGGCGGCGTGGGACGAGGCGGGCCCCGCGGGGCCGGGCGGCGCATGACCGTCGCCACCCCCTTCTCCGTCGCCGTGGTCGCGATCACGGCGCTGGCCGTGCTGGGCCTGCCGATCGGCCACGCCATGATCGGCGGATCGGTCCTCTACCTGTTCCTGGCCGGCCAGGACATGGGCCTGGTGGCCGAGCAGCTGCTGAACGGCATGTACAGCAACTACGTCATCCTCGCCGTGCCGCTGTTCATCCTGGCCGCCGAGTTCATGAACATCGGCAGCATGACCGACCGCCTGACGGCGTTCTGCAACGCCTTGGTCGGCCGCTTCCGCGGCGGCCTCGCCCACGTCAACATCCTGCAGAGCATCGTCTTCGCCGGCATGTCCGGCTCGGCCATCGCCGACGCCGCCGGCACCGGGCGGATGATGCAGATCATGATGACCCGCGGCGGCCGCTACACCCCCAGCTACGCCGCGGCGGTGACGGCGGTGTCGTCGGTGATCGGGCCGATCATCCCGCCGTCGATCCCCATGGTGCTCTACGCCCTGGTGTCCGACGCGTCCATCGGGTTCCTGTTCCTCGCCGGGATGATGCCGGGGCTGCTGATGGCGCTGACCCAGATGGCCATCGTCGCGGTGACGGCACGCCGCCGCAACTTCCCCGTCGAGGCGCCGGTGCCGCTGCGCGCGCTGCCCGGCATCGCCTGGCGGGCGCTGCCGTCGCTGATGATGCCGGTGGTGCTGCTGGGCGGGATCTACGGCGGCGTGATGACCCCGACCGAGGCCGCCGCGGTCGCCGCCGCCTACGCCCTGGTGGTGTCCACGGTGATCTACCGCAGCGTGAGCTGGGCCGGGTTCTACCGGTCGCTGGCCGTGAGCGCCCGGACCACCGTGTCCATTGGCATGCTGATCGCCGGGGCGATCGTCTTCAACTACGTCGTGACCATCGAGAACATCCCCAACTCGGTGCGCCTCCTGCTCGGCGCCTGGGACCTCTCGCCCACCGGATTCCTGATCCTGGTCAACGTGCTGCTGCTGGTCCTCGGCTGCGTCCTGGAGGGCACGGCGATCCTCCTGGTGGTGGTTCCGGTCTTCATTCCCACGGCCCAGGCGCTGGGGATCGACCTCGTGCATTTCGGCGTGGTCGTGGTGATCAACATCATGATCGGCCTGGTCACGCCGCCCTACGGGCTGCTGCTGTTCATCATGCGCAGCATCTCCGGCGCACCGGTCCACGCCATCGTCCGCGACACCCAGCCCTTCCTGGCCGCCATGCTCGTCGCCCTGGCCGTCCTCACCTTCGTTCCCGACGTCGTCCTCTGGCTGCCGCGGCTGTTCGGCTACCAGGGCTGACCGGCCTCACCCCCCGCGAGAAGCGACCATGAGCACACCCATCCACGTCCTCAACGGACCCAACCTCAACCGCCTCGGCACCCGGGAGCCGGCGGTCTACGGCCGCACCACCCTGGCGGAGATCGAGGCGCTGTGCCGCGACGCGGCGGGGGACCACCCGCTGACCTTCCTCCAGTCGAACCGCGAGTACGAGCTGATCGACTGGGTGCACGCGGCGGTCGACGCCGGGGCCGGGGTCGTCATCAACCCCGCCGCCTTCACCTTCACCTCGGTGGCGCTGCTGGACGCCCTGAAGATGGTCGGCCGGCCGATCATCGAGCTGCACATCTCCAACATCCACCGGCGCGAGCCGATCTATCGGACCTCGCTGGTGTCGCCTGTCGCCACCGCCGTGGTCGCCGGCCTCGGCGCCCGCGGCTACCCCGTCGCGGTGCGCGCGATGCGCGACCTCCTGGAGGAATGACCATGCCCGCCGCCGTCGGCAACCGTGGTTCGGTCCTCCTGGGCCTGGTCGGGACCGGCATCCAGGCCTCGCGCACCCCGGCCCTGCACGAGGCCGAGGCCGCTGCCCTCGGGCTGCGCTGCCTCTACCGGCTGATCGACCTCGACGCCCTCGGCCTCGACGCCGCCGCGCTGCCGGAGATCCTGACGGCGGCGGAGCGGTTCGGTTTCGCCGGGCTCAACATCACCCATCCCTGCAAGCAGGCGGTGATCCCGCTGCTCGACGAGCTGTCGGCGGAGGCGCGGGCGCTGGGCGCCGTCAACACGGTGGTGCTGCGCAACGGCCGGCGCGAAGGCCACAACACCGACGGGTGGGGGTTCGCCGAGAGCGCCCGGCGCGAGCTGCCCGACGCGGCGCGCGAGCGGGTCGTCCAGTTCGGCGCCGGTGGCGCCGGCGCCGCCGTGGCCCACGCCTTGCTGACCCTGGGCACCGGCCGGCTGACGATCGTCGACCCCGAGGCCGACCGCGCTGCGGGTCTGGCCGCGGCGCTGTGCGCGCGCTTCGGCGCCGGGCGGGCGGTGGCCGTCCCCCCGGCCGCGCCCGAGCCCGAGTTCGCGCCCGAGTTCGCGCCCGCGCCCGAATCCACGCCCGAGTTCGCGCCCGCTGTGGTCGCGGCGCTGGCGGACGCCGACGGCGTGGTCAACACGACGCCGCTCGGCATGGCCAAATACCCCGGGACGGCCGTGCCGGTGGCGGCCCTGCGCCCCGGCCTGTGGGTCGCCGACATCGTCTATTTTCCGCTGGAGACCGAGTTGCTGCGCCGCGCCCGGGCGCTGGGCTGCCGCACCATGGCGGGCGGCGGCATGGCGGTGTTCCAGGCGGTCGGCGCTTTCCAGCTGTTCACCGGGCAGGCGCCCGACCCCGACCGGATGCTCGCCCACTTCGCCCGGATGCGATGATCCCGGTCCGGCGCCCGGCCGCCGGGGGCGGCCGTCAGGGCCGCGCGCCGCCGGCGGTGACGCGATCCGAGGCGAAGGCGCGGGCGGCATCGACGAGGTGGATGGCGCCGGTGAGGCGGCCGTGCGCGGTGCGCTGCGCGTGCCCCCGCGGCCGGAGGGTGCGCCGCAGGTCCACCAGCAGGCGCATCAGCGTGCGCCCCGGCAACGCCTTCAGCGGCAGCGCGGGCACCGCGCGCAGGCCGAAGCTCGTCTCCACCGCGACCAGGCAGGCCAGCACATACGCGTGGTCGTCGGGGGCCAGCGGCAGTGGACGGAGCGGGGCGCGGCGGACGAGGCGCTCCTCGGACAGGTCGACGATGACGGCGGTCAAGGGGCACCTCCCAATGGCAGGTGTGGCTGACAGTTCGCCTTTCGATGTAATGCCGCAGCGCACCAGAGTCCAGACCGCGGCGTTCCGGCTCGCGCCCACCGCCGTCCGCCCGCCGCCTCAGTAGCGCATGGCCACCGCGAGGCTCGCCCCGCCCACGGGCAGGGTGAAGGCGGCGTCCTCGAAGGCGGGTGGCCCGGTCACGACCGGGTCGTTGGACAGGCCGTAGCCCTCCGTCGGGATCATCCCGAGGAAGCGGTCGAGGGCGCCGTCGCCGTCCTCGTCGTGGTAGGCCATCAGCGCGAAACGGCCGGGCCGGAGCCCGGCGAAGGTGACGGTGACGGCACCGGCCGCGGCCGGAACCACGCGCACGGCAAGGCTTTCCGCCTCCTTGCGGAAGCCGTCGGCGCGGTCGAACAGCAGGACGCGGACCTGTCCGGTGGCGTCGCGCACCCCGTCCAGGCGGACCGTCAGGTCGGCCGCGCCGGCCGGCCCGGCGGTGGCCAGCAGGGCGGCGAAGGTGGCGGCGAGGACGGCGGTGTGAAGGCGGCGGCGGCGTGTCATGGCTCCGGTCCCGGCGTCGATGGCGATGCGGGCAGAGTGCACGGGACGGCCCGGGCGGGGCATGACGGCCGGCACTGGCGCCACGGCCTGCGACCATCGGCCGCAGGCCGTGGCGCCCTTTGCGCCCGCCGGCCGTTGTTCCCATCAACGCCCGTCGTCGCCACCACCGGAGAAGAACCGCCATGCCCGCCATTGCGCAGGACCGAAGCCCGGACGCCACCCTGGCCCTGCTGTCCGAAGGCTACCGGTTCGTCACCAACCGCTGCCGCCGCCTCGGCTCCGATGCCTTCCGCACCCGCCTCATGCTGCGGCCGGTGGTGTGCGCGGTGGGCGAGGACGCCGCGCGCATGTTCTACGTGCCCGGCCGCTTCACCCGGTCCGGTGCCATGCCGACGACCACCTTGCTGGCGCTCCAGGACCGGGGCAGCGTGCAGACCCTCGACGGCGCTGCCCATGCCGTGCGCAAGCGCATGTTCCTCGACCTGATGACGGCGGACGAGATCGCCCGGCTGTGCGACCTCGTCACCGCGGAATGGGTCGCCGCGCTGCCGGGATGGCGGGCGTCCGGACGGGTCGCGCTGCTCGGCGCCATGCGGGCGGTGCTGTGCCGCGCGGCATGCCGCTGGGTCGGCGTTCCCCTCGCGGACGCCGAGGCGCCGCGCCGCACCGCCGAGTTCGCCGCCATGATCGACGGCGCCGGCGCGGTGGGGCCGCGCAACTGGCGCGGCCTGCTGTTGCGCCGCCGCACCGAGCGGTGGGTGCGCGCCGTGGTCGAGGCGGCGCGCGCCGGCACCCGGCCCGCGGCGGAGGGCACACCGCTGGCCGCCGTGGTGGGGCACCGCGGTGCCGACGGCGCGCCGCTCGACGCCGACGTCGCGGTGGTGGAACTGCTCAACCTGCTGCGGCCGACCGTGGCGATCGCCCAGTTCGGCGTCTTCGCGGCCCTGGCCCTGCACCAGCACCCCGGCTGCCGGGTGGCCCTGGACGGCGGCGGCGGCGACGCGGCGGTGGAGCATTTCGTCCAGGAGGTGCGCCGCTTCTACCCCTTCTTCCCGGTGGTCGGCGGACGGGTGCGCACGCCGTTCGAGTGGCGCGGCGAGGCCTTCGGCAGCGGCGCCTGGGTTCTGCTGGACCTCTACGGCACCAACCACGACGAGCGCATCTGGGACGACCCGGACGCCTTCCGGCCGGAGCGCTTCCGCGGCCGCGAGATCGGCGCCCACGCGCTGGTGCCCCAGGGCGGCGGGGGTTTCGCCCAGGGGCACCGCTGTCCCGGGGAATGGATCACCATCGCCGTGCTGAAGACCCTGGTGCGCCTGCTGGTGTCCGGCACGCGCTACACCGTGCCCGCCGACCAGGATCTCCGCGTCGATCTCGCGCGCATGCCGGCGGCGCCGGCCAGCGGCTTGGTCGTCGAGGCGGTTCAGGCCAGTCCGGCGTCGGCGTAGGCTCCGGCGGCGCCGTCGTGCACCGGCACCGGGCTGTCGGCCGGCGGGCGCAGCACCGCCGGCGTCAGCCCGGCCAACACCGGGTGGGCGCCGCGCAGGGTGTCGAGGCCCTCCAGCAGGGTGCGCACCACCAGGGCCGCGATGCCGTCGGCGAGCCCGGTCGTGCACACCAGCTTCACCCGGGTGCCGACGGTGACCAGCTCCGGGGTTCCCGGCCCATAGGTGCCGGCCGGCACGGTGACCGGCTCGAATCCCCGCTGCTGGCCGGCGAACGCGGCGCGGTCCTGCGCGCTCAGCGGCAACGGCCGCAGGTCGCAGCGTTCGACCGCGGCGGCGATGGTGGTGACGGGGTGGCCGATCATCAGCGGCACCGCGTCGATCTCGTCCTGGCATTGGTCGGCCAGGGAGGAGCGCACGGTGTCGTCGTGCACGGCGGCGAAATGGTCCCGGGTCCAGCCCCGCGCCTCCATCAGCGCGGTCATCGCCGTGCGGTGCCCGGACCCGGGCGGCCCCAGCGCCACCCGCCGCCCCGGCAGGTCGTCGAGCGAGCGGATGCCCGGGCGCACCAGCACCACCAGGCTTTCCACGTGCAGCGCCGCCAGCAGCCGCAGCCGGCCGTGGTCGGCCGCCCGGGTGTCCCAGACATCGTTGCCCTGGATCAGCGCCAGGTCCATCGAGCCGGCCAGCAGCGATTTCAGGTTGGCCGACGATCCGGGCATGCTCTGGGGCAGGCAGCGCACGCCGTGGTCGGCATGGCCGGTGTTGAGCAGCGAGGCGATGGCGTTGCCGACCTTGAAGTAGACGCCCTCCGTCTCCGCGGTGCCGAGCATCAGGATGCCGCCGCCGCCGGGCAGGCACCCGGCCAGCCCGCCGGCCGCCAGCGCGGTGGCGGTGCCGCGCATCAGCGCGCGGCGCGTCAATCCTTCATGACGAGGCTGACCGTGCATAGGTCTCCCTCCTGCAGCGAACGGACGTCGTCGGCGGCGCGGAACAGCAGGTAACGCGCCAGTTCAAGCACCCCGTCGGGGCTCTCCAGGATCTCCTCCTGGGTCGGACGCTCGCCGCGCGGCTCCAGCAGCGTCCCGGAGTAGCGGATGCTGACGACGAACCGGAACTCGTCGAACCGGGTGCCGATGGCGATCAGCCCGTCGGGCACCTTCACGCCGGGGAAATGGCGGCCCAGATCGACCCGGTCGTAGACCAGCTCGTTGGCGATCAGACTCTCCACCACCTCGCTGGCGGCGATGGTGGCGCGTGCCACCACCTCCGGGCGGGCACCCCAGGCGGCGCCCTGCTGGGTGAGGAAGGCGCCGACCTCGGCCATGTCCGCCTGCGCGGTGTCGACCAGCAGGCTGTCCTTGCGCCAGATGCCGATGCGGAACAGCAGGTTCAGCGCCACCGCCAGGCTCACCGCCAGGGCCATGGGCGAGCTGACCCAGGGCGCCAGCCAGTGCGGCACGTCCTCGAAGGCCTGGGGGAAGACGCTGCGCGCCAGGCCGAAGGCGAGGCCGATGCCCAGCACGAAGGCCTTGCGGGAATCGAGCAGGCGCGAGGCGATCATCTGGATGCCGTTGACCACCAGCAGGCAGCCGCTGAACAGCAGCGCCGCGCCGACCACCGGCACCGGCATCACCAGCAGGACGGCCGTGACCTTGGGCAGGAAGGCCAGGGTGATCATCAGCCCGCCGACCGCGAAGCCGATCACCCGGCTGGCCGCACCGGTCGCCGCCGACAGCCCCACCGCGCTCGACGTCGATGATTGCCCCATGCCGCCGATCAGCGCGGCCAGCACGTTGGTCAGCCCCTCCGACAGCACGCCGCGGCTGATGGAGGTGAAGTCCGGCCGTTTCCAGGCGGGGTCGTTCACCTTCTGCGCCGCGGTCACGGCGCCCACCGTGTTGAGGGTCATCGCCAGGGCGGCGATGGCGTAGGGCACCAGCAGTCCGGCGTCGAAGGCCAGGCCCATGCCGCCCACCGGCGGCATCCGGAACGCCGGCGCCTCGGCGATCCGCGCCACCTGGTCGGGGCCCAGCATGCCCATCAGGATCGCCACGGCGTAGCCGACCACCACCCCGATCAGCGAGCAGTAGAGGCGCAGTGGCGCCGCCCCCCACACGCTGAGCGCCACCATCGCGGTCAGCGCGATCAGGGCGACCAGCAGGCCGGGCCCGCGCGCCGCCGCCGCCACGTCGATGCCCAGCACGTTGCGGGTGGCCAGGATCATCACCGACAGCCCGACCATCAGCACCACGAATCCGGCGATCTCGGGCGGCAGCATCGGCCGGAGACGGTGGACCACCCGCGACAGCCCCACCACCAGCAGCCCGGCGACCGCCGTCATGCCCAGCGCCAGCGGCAGCCCGCCGAGCGGCAGCGCCACCAGGGCCGGCGGCAGCAGGATGGTCGTGGTCGTCGGCGGGATCAGGAAGCCGGAGCCGACGCCGCCGCGGCGCAGCGCCTGGAGGATGGCGCCGAGACCGCCGGCGACCATGGTCAGCGACACGAAGCCGTCGGCCACCTCCGTCGGCACCTTGGCGGCACGGGCCAGCGTCACCGCCACGATCAGGAAGATGGTGACGAGCGCCAGATGCTGGACCGCCATCGCCAGCGTCACCAGCGGCGGCGGGCGGTCGTCGACACCGTAGATCAGCGTCTGGGGCTGGGCCGACATGGGCTCCGGGCGTGAAAGCGTGGACCCGCCTTGGGAAAGGACGAATGCTAGGCTATACAGGACGGCGCGGCGTTCGTCCACGGGGCGGGGCCGGACGCTTGCTTCCGGGGGGCCTGCCGATGAACCTGTTCGCCCGCATCTGGATCATGACCTCGGCGGCGATCGCCTTGACGGTGCTGACCGCCGTCGCCTCCTACGAGGTGATCATCGGCCGCGCGCTGGCCGAGCACGGGCGCACGGACATGCTGGCCTATGCGCGCCTGATCGCCCATTCCGTGGCGACCGGCACCCCGACGGAGGACTCGCTGCGGCGGCTGCTGGCCTCCGGCCCGCTGATCGGCGTCACCATGTTCGACCGCACCCTCGCGGTGGCGGCCACCGCGGTGGTCCCCGGGCTGGGCGACCACGATCCGGCGGCCGGGCTGGACCGCGCGGCCCTGTCCCAGGTGCTGGACGAGGGAATCGGCATCACCCGGCGGGTCGCCAACACCCTGTTCGTCGCCACCCCGGTGATCGATCCCCAGGGCGACCTGGGAGGGGTGCTGGCCATCGCCGTGCCGACGGAGATCCACGCCGTCCCCCCCACCGAGCGGCTCATGTTCGCCGGCGGTGTCGCGGTCGCCGTGCTGGCGATGGGGATGATCCCGGCGACGGCACTGGCGCGGCGCATCAGCCGCCCCGTCGACACCCTGGTCAAGGTGTCGGAGACGGTGCGCGACGGCACCGTCGACGTGGCGGCGCTGTCGCCGCTCGCCCACCGCCGCGACGAGTTCGGGCGGCTCGCCCGCGGCGTCCTTCTTCTGGCGCGCACCCTCAAGCTGACCGCCGACCGCATGGACAGCATGGTCGAGCAGCGCGCCCGCGAACTGGCCAAGGGCGACGCCCTCTGACGCCGGGCCTTCTGGCGTCCGGCCCCCTGAGGCCCGGCCTCCTGCTGCGCGGGGGCCGCCCCGCCCGGTCAGCCGGCGTCGCGTTGCAGCGCGGCGCGGGTCGGCGCGTCGAGCACCGGCAGGCCCTCGCGGGCCCCCACCAGGTGGGCCCCGCTGCCCGACAGGGTGCGCACGGCGAATCCCGTCACCGCCGGCGGCCGGGCGCCGGCGTGGGGCGTCGGCCGGTCCTCGTAGACCGGTGTGAAGCTGCACCCGCGCAGCAGGGCGCGCAGCATCAGCCGCTCGTCGGCCCGCGCGGCGCCGCCGTCGCCCGGCCCGGCGAAGACCAGGCTCTCCACCTCAGAGTCGCCGACCATGCCACGCTCCAGCAGCACGTTGATCATGGCGGTGGAGGTGATCACTGGAGCGGCCCGTCCGCGCCAGAAGAACCGGCCGTCGTCCCAGCCGACGTCGGACGCCCGGAACACGGCGTGCGGCTCCCCGCCGCCGGTCGGCGCGCTGACCAGATAGTTCATCCGCAGCAATCCGTTCCAGGTGCCCGCCGGGACCAGGATGCAGGAGACGCCGCTGCGGCTGATGCGCAAGTAGGTGTCGTTGATGCCCGAGGGCTCGAAGTCGAACAGCATCGCGTGCCAGCCTCCGCCGCGGCCGTGGGGACGGGAAATCGAACGCGCAAATCAGGTGTGGCGCGCGGCCGCCGCGGCAATCCCGCCTTGCGTCGTGTCCGGTTCGAGAGAGGCCGCCTTCCAAACCGCAGGGGATCACCACATTTCATAACGGTGACCCGGTCATAACGGTGACCCGGTCATAACGGTGACCCGATCATAACGGTGACCCCGGCCGGGTGGCCCGCGATTCGAAAATGGTGTCGGTGCGAGGATGGCAGAAGAACGGATGAGCGGGTGCGCGGAGGAAACGCGGCGCAGCCCCGGCCGGCTGCGGCGCTGGGCGTGGCTGGCGCTCGGCTATGGCGCCGTGGCGCTGGGCGCGGTCGGCGCGTTCCTGCCGGTGCTGCCGACCACGCCGTTCCTGCTGGTGGCCGCCTGGGCCTTCGCCAAGGGCAGCCCGGCGCTGGAGCGCTGGCTCTACGATCACCCGCGCTTCGGGCCGTTCCTGCGGCAGTGGCGCGACCGCGGTGCCATCCCCCTGCGCGGCAAGCTGGCCGCTCTGGGCGGCATGGCGGTGAGCTGGGCGATCATCTACCGCACCACCGAGGGGCCGACGGTGCCGCTGGTGGCCGGCGTGGTGATGGCGCTCGTCGCCCTCTACGTGGCGACCCGGCCGCTTCCCGAACCGGAGGGGTGACCGGGCGCCCTCAGCGCACCCGGCGCGCCGCGAACCGCCGTTCCGGGGACACCAGCCGGTCCTGCGCGGCGATCAGCTGGAGCTCGCGCTCGCCTGCCGCCAGGGTGGCCTCGAACACGGCGTAGATCGCCGCCGTCGCCGCGGCCAGGGCGGCCGCCGGGTCCCCGGTCTTCAGCAGATGGGCCAGGAACAGCGCCGCCGTGGCGTCGCCGGCGCCGTTGGGGGGCGGGTCCAGCGGCAGCCGGGGCGTCTCCACCGCCCAGGCGCCCTCGGGCCCGTCCACCAGCATCTCGATGCGGTCGGCCCCGACATCGGCGCGGCTCAGGCTGGTGACCAGGACCAGCCGCGGGCCGCGGGCCCGCAGCGCCGCCGTGGCGGCCAGCGCGTCCTCCAGGGTGGCGACCGCACGGTCGGCCAGGAACTCCAGCTCGAACTGGTTGGGGGTGATCACGTCGGCCGCCGGCACGGCGTGCGCCTTGATGAAGTCGGGCAGGCCGGGGCGGACGAAGAAGCCGCGGCCGACGTCGCCCATGACCGGATCGCAGCAGAACAGGGCGCCGGGGTTGGCGGCCTTCACCCGGGCCGCCGTCTCGACGATGACCTGGCCCAGCGTCGCCTCGCCCATGTATCCCGACAGCACGGCGTCGCAGCGGTCCAGCCCGCCGCGCGCGGCGATGCCGTCGACCACGTCGGCGATGTGCTCCGGGGTGAACACCTGGCCGGTCCACGCGCCGTAGCCTGTGTGGTTGGAGAACTGCACGGTGTGGACCGCGGTGACGTCGAATCCCAGCCGCTGCAGCGGGAACACGGCGGCGCGGTTGCCCACATAACCGTAGGCGACATGGGACTGGATGGAGAGGACGCTCTGCATGGCGCCGCAGCCTAGGCGATCGGCGCCGCGCCGTCCAGCCCGGGCGCAGACCCCCGCGGCTCCCCCCGGCGTTTCATGTCGGCGTGGAAATCTGATGTAATCGCCGGGAAACGCGAAAAGACTCCCAAGTATTCGGTTCCGTTCGTAGGCTGCCAATGCGCAAAGCGGAACAGGGGACGGCGATGACCATCGAGTTCGTTCGCATGACGTTGCGCCGCGACGACGGCACGTCGCTGCGGGTGGCGGGGCCGGTGGTGCTGCAGAGCGACGGCGCCGTGGACCTGTTCGGCGACGCGGTGGCCCACGCCGACACCATCGTCGCGGCGGTCGAAGCGTTCGACCCGGTCGCGCCGCTGGTGGCGCTGACCCCGGCGGAGCTGGCGGGGGCCGGCAGCGGCGGCCCGGGCCTCGTCGCCGACCGCATCCGCATCGGCGGCGCCTCCTGTCTGACGCCCCTGGCGCTGCGCCCCGGACGCCCCGCCGCCATCGGGCCGGAGGCCGACCCGGCGACCTGGGCGGCGGCCTGGCGGGCGCTGGCGCTGTTCCGGGCGGTGCGCTCCATCGCCCGCGTCTGCGCTGCCTGATGGGGCTGCCTGAAGGGGCTGCCCGATGGGCCTGCCCGGCGGACACCGGGTGGGTGCGACGCGTGACCTCGTGGACAGGCGGGGCGGTCGGCGGGTAAGCAGGGGCGGTCCGATCACCGCAGCCGGAGACCCGCCATGGCCGCCACCGTCCGCCCGCGCCGCAGCGTGCTCTACATGCCGGGGTCGAACCCCCGGGCCTTGGACAAGGGGCGCTCGCTGCCGGCCGACGGGCTGATCCTCGACCTGGAGGACGCGGTCGCCCCCGACGCGAAGGCCGCCGCCCGCGCCGCGATCCGCGAGGCCCTGGCCGGCGGTGGCTACGGCGCCCGCGAGGTGGTGGTGCGCGTCAACGCCCTCAACACCCCCTGGGGCTACGACGACCTCGCCATGGCCGCGGCCAGCGGCGCCGACGCGGTCCTGTTGCCCAAGGTGGAGAGCGCCGACGCCGTGCGCCAGGCCGAGGCCGCGCTGCACGCCGCCGGGGCGCCGGCCCAGCAGCGCCTGTGGTGCATGATGGAGACGCCCCTGGGAATGCTGAACGCCAAGGAGATCGCCGGGGCGTCGCCACGCCTGGGCGCCCTGGTGATGGGCACCTCCGACCTGGCCAAGGATCTGCACGCCGCCCACACCCCCGACCGCCTGCCGTTGCTGACCGCGCTGGGCCTCTGCCTGCTGGCGGCGCGCGCCCACGGGCTGGCCATCCTCGACGGCGTGCACCTCGACCTCGCCGACGACGCGGGGTTCGCGGCGTCGTGCGCCCAGGGCCGTGCGCTCGGCTTCGACGGCAAGACGCTGATCCACCCCAAGACCATCGCGGCCTGCAACGCGGCGTTCGCGCCCGGGGCCGACGAGGTGGCGGCGTGCCGGCGCGTCATCGACGCCCACGCCGAGGCGGTGGCGGCGGGCAAGGGCGTGGTGGTGGTCGACGGCAAGCTGGTGGAGAACCTGCACGTGGAGAACGCCCGGCGGCTGGTCGCCATGGCCGCGGCGATCGCGGCGCTGGAGAACGGCGGATAACGCGCTAGACTCCGGCACACGCACCGACACGAGCAGCCAGGGAACGGCCCGCACACCATGACCGACCGCATTGCCATCGCCCTCGCCCAGGTCAACCCGACCCTCGGCAACATCCCCGCCAACGTCGAGCGCATCCGCACGGCGCGGGCCGAGGCCGCGGCGCGGGGCGCCGACCTCGTGGTCTTTCCCGAGCTGGTGGTCTGCGGCTACCCGCCCGAGGACCTGGTGCTGAAGCCGTTCTTCCTCGACGCGGTGGAGGCCGCGGTGACCGGCTTCGCGGCCGACACCGCGGATGGCGGGCCGGCCGTGCTGGTGGGGGCGCCGTGGCGCCAGGACGGGCGGGTCTACAACGCCGCCCTGCTGCTCGACGGCGGCGCCGTGGCGGCGGTCCGCTTCAAGCACGACCTGCCCAACTACGGCGTCTTCGACGAGAAGCGGGTGTTCGCCGCCGGGCCGCTGCCGGGGCCGATGAACGTCCGCGGCGTGCGCCTGGGCGTCATGGTGTGCGAAGACATGTGGAGCGACGCCGCCGCCGAGACCCTGGCGGAGACCGGGGCGGAAATCCTGGTGGTGCCCAACGGCAGCCCCTACGAGACCGACAAGCACGACCGCCGCATGGCGCTGGCGGTCGCCCGGGTGACCGAGACCGGGCTGCCGCTGATCTACGTGAACCAGGTGGGCGGCCAGGACGAGCTGGTGTTCGACGGCTCCTCCTTCGCGCTGGGGGCGGACCGCACGCTCGCGGCGCAGTCCCCGGCCTTCGTCGAACACCTCCAGGTGACGCGCTGGGAACGCGGCGCCGACGATGTGTGGCGCTGCGCCGAGGGCGACCTGGTGCCGCCGCCCGGGGAGACCGAGGCGATCTACCGCGCCCTGGTGCTGGGGCTGCGCGACTACGTCAACAAGAACCGCTTCCCCGGCGTGCTCCTGGGCCTGTCGGGGGGCGTGGACTCCGCGCTGTCGGCGGCCCTGGCGGTGGACGCGCTGGGTCCGGACCGGGTGCACTGCGTGATGATGCCCTCGCCCTACACCTCGCAGGAGAGCCTGGACGACGCCGCGGAATGCGCCGAGCTGCTGGGCGTGCGCCTCGACAGCGTGTCGATCCGCCCGGCGATGGACGCGTTCGAGCACATGCTGTCCCCCGTCTTCGCCGGGCGCGACCCCGACATCACCGAGGAGAACATCCAGTCGCGCTCGCGCGGGCTGACCTTGATGGCGCTGTCGAACAAGTTCGGCGCCATGGTGCTGTCGACCGGCAACAAGTCGGAGGTGTCGGTGGGCTACGCCACCCTCTACGGCGACATGTGCGGCGGCTTCAACGCGCTGAAGGACGTCTACAAGACCACCGTCTACGCGCTGTCGCGCTGGCGCAACGGCCATCTGCCCGACGACGTCCGCGGCCCGGCCGGCCGCGTCGTGCCCGAGCGCGTCCTGACCAAGGCACCGACGGCGGAGCTGAAGCCGGACCAGACCGACCAGGATTCGCTGCCCCCCTACGACGACCTCGACGACATCCTGCGCTGCCTGGTGGAGCTGGACCTCGGCATCCCCGAGATCGTCGCCCGCGGCCACGCACCGGAGACCGTGAACAAGGTCTGGCGCCTGCTGCATCTGGCCGAATACAAGCGCCGGCAGGCGGCCCCGGGGGTGAAGATCACCCGGCGGATCTTCAACCGCGACCGCCGCTATCCGATCACCAACGGCTTCACCAGCGTCGTCTGAGCCGGGGCGCGGATTAGGCCCTCGTTAACCGGGTGGCGGTTCCATGGGGGGACGGGACGTTCGCCGCCGCGGCGGGCGTCCGCTGCCATCGGGACGGTTGCGTGAAGGGCAAGGCGACACCCGCGCGGCTTCGGCCGCCGGCCACCTCGGGGTTCCGCGCCGGCGTGCCGCCGGCGCGCTTGCCGGCGCTCGCGGCGCCGGCCGAAGGCGAGGGGGTCGAGGCGGGCGAGATGGACTACCTATTCGCCGACGGCGCCGGGCCGGCCGTGTCCGCCGCGCCCGAGGGCGGCCGCGGCGACACCGCCCGGGCGCTGGGCGACGCCCTGGCGCAGAGCCGGCTCGACGGGTGGGGCCACGACAGCGTGCGCGCCGTGCTGGCACGCAAGCTGTGCCGCCTGCTGCCCGACCTGCCGCCGGACGGCCGGGACACCCTCACCCGCAGCGCCTTCCGGGCGCTGGAGCAGTTGGCCGGCGACCATGTCGCCCAGGTCCGCGCCGCCCTCGCCTCGGCCATCAAGGACGTCGCCTGCGCGCCGCCGCCGGTGGTGCAGCGGCTGGCCCGCGACGTGGAGCGCTGCGTCGCCGAGCCGATCCTGCACTGCTGCGCGACGCTGACCGATGAGGACCTGCTGGGGGTGATCGCCGGCCGGCCCGAGACCTGGCGGCTCGCCGCCATCGCCGGGCGCCGCCGGGTCAGCGGCGCGGTGTCGGAGGCGATCGCCGCCACCGGCGACCCGGCCGCCACCGGCGTGCTCATCGACAACACCGGCGCCATCATTCCCGAGCCGGCGCTGGAGCGCCTGGTGGAGGACGCGGCCGACCGCCAGCACTGGCAGGCCGGGCTGGCCCGCCGTCCCGCCCTGCCGCCCCGGCTGGCCGTGCGCCTCGCCGCGTTCGTCGACCGCTCCGTGCTCGACCTGCTGCGGCGGCGCGCCGACTTCGACGACGCCACCGCCGCCGAGATCGCCGCCACGGTGCGCCGCCGCGTCGATTGGGTGGCGTGGCGCGACCCGGCCGAGCCCGACGCGGCCCGGGCGTCGCGGCTGCACCGCTGCGGCGGGCTGGACGAGACGGCGATCGGCGACGCGCTGTCGTGGGACGAGAGGGGGTTCGTGCGTGCGGCCCTCGGCCTGCGCGCCGCGGTGCCGCCCGCCACCGTCGACGCGATCCTCGGCGGCGACGACGCGCGGGCGGTGACGGCGCTGGTGTGGCGGGCCGGCTTCAGCATGCGCTGCGCCATGCAGGTCCAGGCCCGCGCCGCGGGCCTGGCGCCGTCGGCGATGCTCAACGCCCGCGGCGGCACCGATTTCCCGATGAGCGGGGCCGAGATGGCGCGCCATCTCTCCCGCTACGGGGTGGTCGGCTGAGCCGCCCGCCGGCCCGGGTCACCGGGCCATGCGGTCGCTGTCGGGATCGCGCACCTTGGGCGGGGTGACGATGAGCTCGCCGTCGGCGGTGCCGAAATCGATCAGCGCCTGACGGCGCACCTCCAGGCAGGCCGCGCGCTTGGGCGCCGTCGCGGTGTCGCCCTCCGGCGCCGACAGCAGGCGGGTGTACCAGGGATGGGCGCGGTGCTCCGCGACGATCTCCACGAAGACGAAGTTCATCAGCGGCCGGCACAGCTCCGCCGTCGCCGGCGCGGCGGCGTCGGCGATCGGCGCCTCCGCCAGCGCGGTCTGGTAGTCCGCCACGGTCTGGGCCGCGGCGGGCGCCGCCGACGCCAGCAGGCCCGTGGCCAGGACGGTTGCGAATACCTGCGGTGCTGCAAGTGCGAAGCGGCGCATGGGGGGGCTCTCCTGGAAGCGGTGTCGAATCGGTGTCGTCATGGGTCGGACATAGGTCGGGCGCCGGCCGGGTGCGCCTTGGCGGTTTCGCGGAATCGGTGACCGGTTCCGGTTATGTGCGCCCCGTTGCCCTTGCCCTCGGTGTGGATTCGCGCTACGAACCCGCCACGAATTCTAAGGGCGCTGGACCCCTAAGGAAAGAAAATCCACCCGGTTGGACCCCTCACTGAACGGGGGTGCTCATGCTCAGGGAACGCTCCATGGCACGCAAGAAGATCGCTCTCGTCGGTGCCGGCCAGATCGGCGGCACGCTGGCCCTCCTGGCCGGCCTGAAGGAACTGGGCGACATCGTCCTGTTCGACATTGCCGAAGGCATGCCCGACGGCAAGGCGCTCGACCTCGCCGAGGCCTCCCCGGTGGAGGGCTTCAACGCCAAGCTGACCGGCGGCAACGACTATTCGGTGATCGCGGGCGCGGACGTGGTGATCGTCACCGCCGGCGTGCCGCGCAAGCCGGGGATGAGCCGCGACGACCTGATCGGCATCAACACCGGCGTCTGCCAGGCCGTCGGCGAGGCCATCAAGACGCACTGCCCCGACGCCTTCGTGATCGTCATCACCAACCCGCTCGACGTCATGGTGTGGGTGCTCCAGCAGGCCTCCGGTCTGCCGCCGGAGAAGGTGGTGGGGATGGCCGGCGTGCTCGACAGCGCGCGTTTCCGCTACTTCCTGGCCGACGAGTTCGACGTGTCCGTCGAGGACGTCACCGCCTTCGTGCTGGGCGGCCACGGCGACACCATGGTTCCGCTGGCCCGCTACTCCACCGTCGCCGGCATCCCGCTGCCCGACCTGGTGAAGATGGGCTGGACCACCCAGGAGCGGCTCGACGCCATCGTCCAGCGCACCCGGGACGGCGGCGCCGAGATCGTGAAGCTGCTCAAGACCGGCTCGGCCTTCTACGCGCCGGCGGCGTCGGCCATCACCATGGCCGAGAGCTATTTGAAGGACCAGCGCCGGCTGCTGCCGTGCGCCGCCTACCTGACCGGCCAGTACGGAGTCAACGACCTGTACGTGGGCGTTCCGGTCGTCATCGGTGAGAACGGTGTCGAGAAGATCGTCGAGATCGAGATGGACGCCGAAGAGAAGAAGATGTTCGACCACTCCGTCGACGCTGTGAAGCAGCTCGTCGCCGTGGTGAAGAAGCAGCAAGCCGAAAAGGCCGCCTCGTAAGGGGCGGCCTTTTTTGCCTGACGGGGTTTGGTCGCGCCGCTCGGGACGGACGGTTGAACGCTCCGCCCGAGGTGGTAAAGTACCGCCGGCCTCTCGACCGGGGGGATACGCCCTCCGGCCGAAAGGCCGAAACGTCCGACGCGTCAAGCCCTGCGTCCGCCCATCGTCTGCCGATCAAATCTAGATGGACGCCCGATGAACATCCATGAATACCAGGCCAAAGGCCTGCTGAAGAAGTACGGCGTCGCGGTTCCCCGCGGCGGCGTCGCCTACACGCCCCAGGAAGCCGAGACCGTCGCCCGCGAGCTGGGTGGCCCGGTGTGGGTGGTGAAGTCCCAGATCCACGCCGGCGGCCGCGGAGCCGGCCGCTTCAAGGACAACCCCGACGGCAAGGGCGGCGTCCGCGTCGTCAAGTCGGTCGACGACGTGGGCCAGAACGCCGGGCAGATGCTGGGCCAGGTCCTGGTCACCAAGCAGACCGGGCCCGAGGGCAAGGAAGTCAAGCGGATCTACGTCGAGGAAGGCGCCGACATCAAGCGCGAGCTGTACCTCGGCATGCTGATCGACCGCGCCTCCGGCCGCGTCACGGTGATCGCCTCGACCGAGGGCGGCATGGAGATCGAGGAGGTCGCCCACGACCATCCCGAGAAGATCCTGAAGGTCGCCATCGACCCGGTGTCCGGCATCCAGGGCCACCACTGCCGCACGGTCGCCTTCGGGCTGGGCCTCGAGGGCAAGCAGGTCGGCGCGGCCACCAAGTTCCTGATGGGCATGTACAAGGCCTTCATCGAGCTGGACTGCTCCATCGTCGAGATCAACCCGCTGATCGTCACCGGCGCGGGCGAGGTCCTGGCGCTCGACGCCAAGATGAACTTCGACGACAACGCCCTGTTCCGGCACAAGGACGTCGAGGAGCTGCGCGACGAGTCCGAGGAGGACCCGGCGGAGATCGAGGCGGCGAAGCACAGCCTCAACTACGTCAAGCTCGACGGCAACATCGGCTGCATGGTCAACGGCGCCGGCCTGGCGATGGCGACCATGGACATCATCAAGCTGTACGGCGGCGAGCCGGCGAACTTCCTGGACGTCGGCGGCGGCGCCACCAAGGAGCGCGTCACCGCGGCCTTCAAGCTGATCCTGTCCGACGCCAACGTCGAGGGCATCCTGGTCAACATCTTCGGCGGCATCATGCGCTGCGACGTGATCGCCGAAGGGGTGGTCGCCGCCGCGCGCGAGGTGCATCTGCACGTGCCGCTGGTGGTGCGCCTGGAAGGCACCAACGTCGATCTCGGCAAGAAGATCCTCGCCGAATCGGGCCTGCCGATCCTGTCGGCCGACAACCTGGCCGACGCCGCCGAAAAGGTCGTCAAGGCCGTGAAGGAGGCCAAGTAAGATGGCTGTTCTCGTCGATTCCAACACGAAGGTCATCTGCCAGGGCTTCACCGGCGCCCAGGGCACCTTCCATTCCGAGCAGGCGATCGCCTACGGCACCAAGATGGTCGGCGGCGTCACCCCGGGTAAGGGCGGCACCACCCACCTCGACCTGCCGGTGTTCGACACCGTCGCCGCCGCCGTGGAGAAGACCGGCGCCAACGCCTCGGTCATCTATGTGCCGCCGCCCTTCGCCGCCGACGCGATCCTCGAGGCGATCGACGCCGAGATCCCGCTGGTGGTCTGCATCACCGAGGGCATCCCGGTGCTCGACATGGTGCGCGTGAAGCGGGCGCTGGCCAACTCCAAGACCCGCCTGATCGGCCCGAACTGCCCCGGCATCATCACGCCGGACGAGTGCAAGATCGGCATCATGCCGGGCCACATCCACAAGCGTGGCAAGATCGGCATCGTGTCGCGCTCGGGCACGCTGACCTACGAGGCGGTGGCCCAGACCACGGCGGCCGGCCTCGGCCAGACCACCTGCATCGGCATCGGCGGCGACCCGGTCAACGGCACCAACTTCGTGGAGAGCCTGGAGCTGTTCCTGAAGGACCCGGAGACCGAGGGCATCATCATGATCGGTGAGATCGGCGGCGACGCCGAGGTCAAGGGCGCCGAGTTCATCAAGGACTCCAAGACCGCCAAGCCGGTCGTCGGCTTCATCGCCGGCCGCACGGCGCCTCCGGGCCGCCGCATGGGCCACGCCGGCGCGGTGGTCTCGGGCGGCAACGACACCGCCGACTTCAAGATCGAGTTCATGAAGTCGGCCGGCATCGCCGTCGCCGACAGCCCGGCGAGCCTCGGCTCGACCATGCTGTCGGTCATGAAGGGCTGATGCGGGGAGCGGCGGGCCGGGGGCGGGGGCGGGCGACCGCTCCCGCCCCCGGCGCGACGAAGGGCAGGGGTGCGCCCGCCGCCGGTGATCCGGCGTGCGGGTTCATCCATATCAACGAAGGGGCCGAACGGCCCCGTGATAACAACCTCGGACGCTAGGGAACGCGCGGCGCACGCCCGCGGCGAAGACCATGTCGGTGAATCTGGAGAAGTCCTCGTTCCTGTTCGGCTCGAACGCCACCTACGTGGCCGAGCTCTATGCCCGCTTCCTGCAGGACGCCAACGCGGTGGACTCGAGCTGGAGCGGCTTCTTCAAAGAGTTGGACGACGACACCCGCGCGGTGCTCGACGAACTGCGCGGTGCCTCGTGGGCCCTGCGCGACGCCAACGGCGCCAACGGCACCGATGACGTGGTGGCGGCCTCGCTGGCCGAGCCGATGCCGGCCGCCCGCGGGCCGCTGCTGGCCCACGCCCAGCAGGTGTTCGGCGGCGTCAGCCACGATCAGCTCCGCCAGGCGGTGCTCGACAGCATCCGCGCGCTGATGCTGATCCGCGTCTACCGCGTGCGCGGCCACATGAACGCCCACTTCGACCCGCTGGGCCTGGAGAAGCGCGAGCCGCACCCCGAGCTGGACCCCGCGACCTACGGCTTCGGGCCCGGCGACTACGACCGGCCGATCTTCCTGAACTACTCGCTGGGCCTGGAGACGGCGACCCTGCGCCAGATCATGGACCTGCTGCAGAAGACCTACTGCAGCACCATCGGCGTGGAGTTCATGCACATCCAGGACCCCGGCCAGAAGGCGTGGATCCAGGAGCGCATCGAGGGGGCGCGCAACCAGACCGACTTCACCGTCAACGGCAAGCGGGCGATCCTGGAGCGCCTGACCGCGGCCGAGTGCTTCGAGAAGTTCCTCCAGCTGAAGTACACCGGGACCAAGCGCTTCGGCCTGGAGGGCGGCGAGTCGCTGATCCCGGCGCTGGAGCAGATCCTCAAGCGCGGCGGCCAGCTCGGCCTGCGCGAGGTGGCGCTGGGCATGGCCCACCGCGGACGCCTCAACGTGCTCGGCAACTTCATGGGCAAGCGCTTCGCGGCCATCTTCTCGGAGTTCCAGGGCAACCCCTCGGCGCCGGAGAACGTGCAGGGCTCGGGCGACGTGAAGTACCACCTGGGCACCTCGTCGGACCGCGACTTCAACGGCAACGTCGTCCACCTCTCGCTGACCGCCAACCCGTCCCACCTGGAATGGGTGAACCCGGTGGTGCTGGGCAAGGTGCGGGCCAAGCAGATGCAGCGCCACGACGACGAGCGCGACCAGGTCGTCGGCCTGCTGCTGCACGGCGACGCGGCCTTCGCCGGCCAGGGCATCGTGGCGGAGACGCTGGGCCTGTCGGAGCTGCGCGGCTACCGCACCGGCGGCACCATCCACTTCATCATCAACAACCAGATCGGCTTCACCACCAACCCGCACTTCTCGCGCTCGGGCATCTACTGCTCGGACATGGCGAAGATCGTGCAGGCGCCGATCTTCCACGTGAACGGCGACGACCCCGAGGCGGTGGTCCACGTCAGCCGCATCGCCATCGAGTTCCGCCAGCGCTTCAAGACCGACGTGGTGGTCGACATGGTGTGCTACCGCCGCCATGGCCACAACGAAGGCGACGAGCCCGGCTTCACCCAGCCGATCATGTACAAGGCGATCCGCCAGCACCCGACCACCCGTGACCTCTACGCCCGCCAGTTGGTGACCGAGAGCGTCATCACCGAGGGCGAGGGCGACCAGCTCGTCCAGGACTTCATGAAGCGCCTGGAGGAGGAGTTCGAGGTGTCCGCCTCGTTCAAGCCCAACAAGGCCGACTGGCTCGAGGGCAAGTGGCTCGGCCTGGAGGGCGCCAACTCCGACGACGACTTCCGCGCCAAGACGGGGGTGCCGATCGACCTGCTGAAGGAGGTCGGGCGGCGGCTGTGCGACGTGCCCGACGGCTTCAACATCAACTCCAAGATCTCCCGCCAGCTCGACGCCAAGCGCAAGGCCGTCGAGGCCGGCGGGCCGATCGACTGGGCGACCGCCGAGCAGCTGGCCTACGGCACCCTGCTGGTGGAGGGCACCCCGGTGCGCTTGTCGGGCCAGGACTCGGGCCGCGGCACCTTCTCGCACCGCCACGCCGTGGTCTACGACCAGCAGACCGAGGACAAGTACGTCGCGCTGAACCACCTCAAGTCCGGCCAGGCGCCGTTCGAGGTGCACGACAGCCCGCTGTCCGAGGCCGCCGTGCTCGGCTTCGAGTACGGCTACTCGCTGGCCGAGCCGCACGCCCTGGTGCTGTGGGAGGCGCAGTTCGGCGACTTCGCGAACACCGCCCAGACCATCATCGACCAGTTCATCTGCTCCGGCGAATCGAAGTGGCTGCGCATGTGCGGCCTGGTGATGCTGCTGCCCCACGGCTACGAGGGCCAGGGGCCGGAGCACTCGTCGGCGCGGCCCGAGCGCTTCTTGCAGATGTGCGGCGAGGACAACTGGCAGATCTGCAACGTCACCACGCCGGCCAACCTGTTCCATGTGTTCCGCCGCCAGGTCCGTCGCAAGATCCGCAAGCCGCTGGTCCTGTTGACGCCGAAGTCGCTGCTGCGCCATAAGCTGTGCGTCTCCGACCTGGCCGAGATGGGCGAGGGCACGGCGTTCCGCCGCGTGCTGCCGGAGATGGCGGGCGACATGGTGGCCGACGACAAGGTGCGCCGCGTCGTGGTCTGCACGGGCAAGGTCTACTACGACCTGCTGGCCGAACGCACCGAGCGCAGGATCAAGGACGTCGCGCTGATCCGCACCGAGCAGATGTACCCCTACCCGCGGGCCGCCCTGCTGCAGGAGTTCGCGAAGTACCCGAACGCCGACGTCGTCTGGTGCCAGGAGGAGCCGGAGAACCAGGGGGCCTGGCTCTTCATGGACCGCCGCATCGAGAAGACCCTCGGGGAACTGGACCACAAGACCAAGCGGCCGGTCTACGTCGGCCGGCCGGCCAGCGCCGCCCCGGCCACCGGTCTGCTGAAGCGGCACAACCAAGAACAGGCGAAGCTCGTGGACGAAGCGCTGACGGTGCGCTGACGCCACGCCAGGGGCCGAACAAGAAGGACGCAAGAGGAAGTCATGGCTACGGAAATCAAGGTTCCCACCCTGGGTGAGTCGGTCTCCGAAGCGACCGTCGCCCGGTGGCTGAAGAAGGTCGGCGAGGCGGTCGGCGCCGACGAGCCGCTGGTCGAGCTGGAAACCGACAAGGTCACGCTGGAGGTTCCCGCCCCCGGCGCCGGCACGCTGGCCGAGATCATCGCCGCCGAGGGGGCGAACGTCGAGGTCAACGCGGTGCTCGGCATCATCGCCGACGGCGCCGCCGCGCCGTCGGAGGTCGCCAAGCCGGTCCAGGCCAAGCCGGCGCCGACCCCGGCCGCCGCGCCCGCCACCGCCCCGGCTGCCGCGGCAAGCGGCGCCGGCGTCATGCCGGCCGCCCAGAAGATGATTTCCGAGAAGGGCCTGAACGCCGACGACATCGCCGGCACGGGCAAGGGCGGGCGCGTCACCAAGGGCGACGTGATCGACCACGCCGAAGCGCCCAAGCCGGCTCCCGCCGCCGCCCCCGCGCCCGCCGCGCCGCAGAAGTACCAGTGGGCCGCCGGCAGCCAGGGCGAGCGCCCGCGCGCCGCCCAGGAGGAGCGGGTGCGGTTGACCCGGCTGCGCCAGCGCATCGCCGAGCGTCTCAAGGAGGCGCAGAACTCCGCCGCCATGCTCACCACCTTCAACGAGGTGGACATGAGCAACGTCATGGCCCTGCGCAACGAGTACAAGGACTACTTCGAGAAGCGGCACAAGGTGCGCCTCGGCTTCATGTCCTTCTTCATCAAGGCGTCGATCCAGGCCCTGAAGGAGATCCCGGCGGTGAACGCCGAGATCGACGGCACCGACCTGATCTACAAGAACTACTACGACATCGGTGTCGCCGTCGGCACGCCGCAGGGCCTGGTCGTGCCGATCGTGCGCGACGCCGACCAGATGAGCTTCGCCCAGGTCGAGGCGAAGATCGGCGAGCTCGGCAAGAAGGGCCGCGACGGCAAGCTCTCCATGGACGAGCTGACGGGCGGCACCTTCACCATCTCCAACGGCGGCGTCTACGGTTCGCTGATGTCGACGCCGATCATCAACCCGCCGCAGTCGGCGATTCTGGGCATGCACAAGACCATGGACCGCGCCGTCGTCATCGGCGGCAAGGTCGAGGTGCGGCCGATGATGTACCTGGCGCTGTCCTACGACCACCGCATCATCGACGGCAAGGAGGCGGTGACCTTCCTGGTCCGCATCAAGGAGTGCCTGGAGGACCCGCGGCGCCTCCTGCTGGACGTCTGACCCGGGGCGCGGCCCCCGCCGCCGCGACCGCGGCGGGGGCCGCGGCGGCGGGGGCATGGCGGCCGGCGCCGCGTTGGACTATGGTCTGCCGACGCCGGCCGACGGCTGCCCTGCCGATGTGGAGCGCGGATGCCGCTGCAGAGGTCCAGACAGAAGAGCCGTGCCGTCGTCAGCATCGGCGCGTTCCTGATCGCGCTGGTCACCGCCCTGGGCTGCGTCGAAATCTACTCGGAACACCAGCGGACGGTCGAGGCGTCCTTCGCCCGGCTGGAGAATCTGGCGCGGATCGCCGACGAGGGCGTGTCCGGCCGCCTGCGCCTCATCGACCTCATGCTGCGCGACGTCGGGCGCGAGGCGCAGAGCGCCCGCTCGGCCGACGACGAGGCGGTGCTGAACGCCTACATGAGGGCGCGCGCCGCGTCGTTCGAGGAGGTGCGCAGCCTCTCCGTGATCGACCCCCGGGGCATCGTCGTCCACTCCACCCTGCCGCAGATCCTCGGCTTCGACGGACGCCGGCGCCCCTATTTCCAGGAGCCGCTCAGGGCCGCCGACCGCGACCGCCTGTTCATCAGCGGCCCCGTTCTGGCCAACACGGGCCAGGTCGTGCTGTTCGCGGCCCGGCCGATGGAGCCGGTCGCGGGGCAATGGCACGGCGTGGCGGTGGCGTCCCTGCCGCCGGCGTATTTCGCCGCCCTGCTTGCCACCCTGCGGCCCCAGGGCGCCGGGTTCGCCGGCCTGATGGCGGCCGACGGCACGATCGTCGCGCGGGCGCCGGAACAGGAGCGTTACGTCGGCACCCGTGTCGCGGCCGATCCCGCCCACCTCGCCCACACCGTGTCGGGGCAGCGGGTGAGCCGGGCGCGCGTCGCGACGCAGGAGATGGGCCCCGGCACCTGGCTGGTGGTGACCCGCACCACCGACATTCCCGAGCTTCTGGTCACCATCGGCTGGAGCCTCGACGAGGCGCTGTCCGGCTGGCGGCGCAGCGCCACCATCAAGGGCGCCGTGCTGGCGGCGCTGGCGCTGTTCATGGCCACCGTCCTGCGGGTGTTCGCCACCCGCGAGCGGGAGCTGCGCGACCAGCGCAACTTCGCCACCAGCCTCATCGATTCGGCCAACGCCATGGTGGTCGGGCTGGACCACGCGGGCCGCGTCGTCATCTTCAACGCCGCCGCCCAGGCGCTGAGCGGCTACGCCAGCGCCGCGGTCGTCGGCCGTCGGCTGGCGGAGACGCTGGTGCCGAGCGACCGCTTCCCCGAGGCCGAGTCGCTTTTCCTGGGGGCGGGGGAGGGCGGGCGGACCGGGGCGCGCCGGTTCGAGGCGCCCATCCTCACCCACGGCGGCGAGGAGCGGACCATCGCCTGGCAGAGCTCCGCGGCGCCGGCCGCCGGCCTGGCCTCGGTGTCGTTCGGCATGGACATCACCGAGCGGCTGCAGGCCGAGCACGACCTGCTGGAGAGTCAGAAGTTCCTCAAGGCGATCACCGACAACACGCCGGGCATGGTCGGGTACTGGGACGCCGACCTGCGCTGCCGGTTCGCCAACCGCGCCTATCAGGAGTGGTTCGGCAAGGATGTCGACGCCATCCTCGGCCGCCCGATCCGGGACCTGCTGGGCGAGCACCTCTATGCCCAGAACGAGCCGCACATCCTGGCGGCCCTCAACGGCGTGCCGCAGCATTTCGAGCGCACGCTGACCCGGGCCGACGGCGCCGTCGGCTACACCTGGGCCCACTACATCCCCGACGTCGACCGCGCCAGCGGCGAGGTGATCGGCTTCTTCGTCCTGGTGACGGACATCACCGCCTTGAAGCTGGCCGAGATCCGCCTGCAGGCGCTGACCGCGCGCCTGGAACTGGCGACCCGCGCCGGCGGGATCGGGGTGTGGGACTTCGATCCCGGGCGCGGCCGGCTGTTCTGGGACGACCGGATGTTTGCCCTCTACGCCGTCGAACGCCGGGAGGGGGCCGCCACCTACGAGCTGTGGCGGGCCCACTGCCATCCCGACGACCGCGACCGGGTCGACGCCGAGTTCGCGGCGGCGATGGCGGGAACCGCCCCCTTCGACACCGAGTTCCGTGTCGTCACCCCGGCGGGCGAGGTCCGCCACATCAAGGCGGCCGCCCTGGTGGAGCCTGTCGAAGGCAGCCCGACCGGGCGCATGGTCGGCATCAACTACGACATCACGGCGATCCGCCGTGGCGAGCAGGAGCTGGCGGCGGCCAAGGCGCGCGCGGAACTGGCCAACCGCGCCAAGAGCGATTTCCTGGCGAACATGAGCCACGAGATCCGCACGCCCATGAACGCCATCCTCGGGCTGTGCCATCTCATGGCCGAGACGGCCATGGACGCGGCGCAGCGCGACTTTCTCGCCAAGATCGACGCCGCGGCCCGGTCGCTTCTGGGCATCATCAACGACATCCTCGACTTTTCCAAGGTCGAGGCCGGCCGTCTGGAGCTGGAGACGTCGGAGTTCAAGCTGGCCGACGTCATCGACCGGCTCGCCACCGTCATGGCGGTGAGCGCCGGCGAAAAGGCCCTGGAGCTGGTCATCGCGGTCGACGCGGACGTGCCCGACACGCTGCTCGGCGATCCCCTCCGCCTCCAGCAGATCCTCGTCAACCTCACCGGCAACGCCATCAAGTTCACCACGGACGGTTCGGTGGTGGTCCGGGTGTCCCGCGCCCGCCCCGGCGACGCCGCGGCGCCCGGGCTGCACGTCGCGGTGACGGACACCGGCATCGGCATCGCCGCGGCCAGCCTCGACCGCCTGTTCGGAGCGTTCTCGCAGGCCGACAGCTCGACGACGCGGCGGTTCGGCGGTTCGGGCCTGGGGCTGGCCATCTGCAAGCGGCTGGTCGACCTGATGGGGGGCACCATCGGCGTCGCCAGCGAAGAGGGGCGGGGCAGCCGCTTCCACTTCACCGTGCCGCTCGCCCCGGCGCCGGCGGCGGGCCTGGCTGGCCTGGCGGGGGCGGGGGGCGGGACACCGGGCGACGCGGGCGCCGGGGCGCTGCTGATCGTCGACGATCACCCCTTGGCCCGCGACGCGCTGGCCGCCGCCGCCACCGCCCAGGGGTGGCGTGTCGAGGCCGCGGCCTCGGCCGAGGATGCCACGGCCCGTCTGCGCGGCCGCGCCACGCCCTATGACGCGCTTCTGATCGACTGGTCGCTGCCCGGCGGCGGCGGGCTGGCCGTCGTGCAGTCCGCCCGTGCCGGCGGCGGCGGGGCGCCGCCGGTGGTGTTCACGGTGACCGGGCGCCACCGTGGTGCGGCGGTGGATGCGGTGGAGGCCGGGGACGGCGATGCCGTGGCGGTCAAGCCGCTCACCGCGGCGGCGCTGCGCGGCGCGCTGGCGACCGCCGGGGCGGCCCGCCTGCGGCATGCCGCCGGCCCCCGGGCGCCGACGGGAGGCCCGTCCCCAGCCGCCGCCACCACCGCCGCCAAGCGCCTCGGCGGCGTCCGGCTTCTGGTGGTGGAGGACAACGTGATCAACCAGGAGGTGGCGCGCCGCATCCTCGAGAACGAGGGGGCCGCGGTGACCGTCGCCGACAACGGCGCGGCGGCCCTCGCGGTGCTGGCATCGCGGCCGTCGGCGTTCGACGCCGTGCTCATGGACATCCAGATGCCGGTGATGGACGGCTACGAGGCGACCCGCACCATCCGCACCCTGCCCGGGCTGGGAACGCTCCCGGTCATCGCCCTGACCGCGGGCGCGCTGGCGGAGGAGCGGCAGCGGGCGCACGAGGCCGGGATGGACGACTTCATCAGCAAGCCGTTCGACGTCGCCGGCATGGTGGGCACGCTGCGCCGCCGGCTCGCCGCGGCGCCGGGCCGTGGCGCCGCGGCGCTGCGGCCGGTGGTCGCGGGCATCGACATGGATCAGGCGGCGCGGCGCCTGGACGGCGACGACGTCCTCTTCGCGGCCCTGCTGCGCTCCCTGGCCGGGGAGTTCGACGGCACCGTCGACGCGCTCCGCGGCCTGCTCGGCGCGGGCGACCACCGCGCGGCCGTGCAGCGCCTGCACACCCTGCGCAGCGCCGCGGCCAACGTCGGCGCCATGGACGTGGCCACGCAGTGCGCCGACCTGGAGGAGGCGGTGAGCGGCGGGCCTTCCGCCGCGGTCGGAGAGCGCCTCGCGCGGCTCGACGACGGTCTGGCCAGCCTCCTTTCCGCGATCCGGGGGGCGTTGGGCGCGGAGGCCAGCCGGGGTGGGGACGCGTCCGGCGGGCCCTGAGCGTCCCGCGCCGCGGCCCACCGATGGACCCCGGCCCCGCCGCCGGCCGGCGATTCCCGTTTGACACCGCCGTGGGCGCCTTGTCATCGTCGGGACGCCGCTCCCGCCGGGGGTGGCCATGGCAACAGCGCAGAGGGAACCGGGTGGAGCCGCGATCGAAGGAGATGATCGGGCGGCTGGTGGCGTTCGACACCGTGTCGTCCCGATCCAACCTCGCGCTGATCGACTGGGTGCGCGACCACCTGGACGGGCTGGGCGTGCAGAGCCGCCTGGTGCCCAGCGCCGACGGGACCAAGGCCAACCTGTTCGCCACCATCGGCCCACCGGTCGAGGGCGGCGTCGTCCTGTCGGCCCACACCGACGTGGTGCCGGTGGAGGGGCAGCCCTGGGACAGCGATCCGTTCACCGTGGTGGAGCGCGACGGCCGGCTCTACGGCCGGGGCACGGCGGACATGAAGAGCTTTCCGGCGGTGGCGCTGGCGCTCCTGCCGGAGATGCTGGCGGCCGGCCTCGCGCGGCCGATCCATCTGGCGCTCTCCTACGACGAGGAGATCGGCTGCTTCGGCGCCCCCCACATGATCCGCCGCATGGTGGCCGAGCTGCCGCGCCCGGCCGCGGTCATCGTCGGCGAGCCGACCTCCATGCGGACCGTCCTCGCCCACAAGGGCGTCTACGCCCTGCGCACCACGGTGACCGGGCACGAGGCCCATTCCAGCCAGATCGACCGCGGCGTGTCGGCGGTGATGACGGCGGCCCGCCTGATCGGCTTCATCTCGGGCATGCTGGCGGAAAACGCCGCGAACGCGGACCCCGCCTGCCCCTTCGACCCGCCCTACACGACGCTGCACGTCGGCACCGTCGCCGGCGGCACCGCGCTCAACATCATCGCCCGCCACGCCGAGTTCGTGTGGGACATCCGGCCGGTCACCGGCGACGACTGGCGTCGCTATCTCGACCGCTTCGAGGCGTTCTGCCGCGACCAGGTGCTGCCGGAGATGCGGCGGGTGGCGCCGCATTGCACCATCCGCACCGAGGTGCTGGCGGGCGTCCCCGGGCTGGCGCCCGAGCCCGACGGGGCCGCCGCCGCCCTGGTGCGGTCGCTGACCGGCCGCAACGACACCGCGGCCGTGCCCTTCGCCGCCGAAGCCGGGCAGTTCCAGGAGGCGGGCTTCTCCACCGTGATCTGCGGCCCCGGCTCCATCGACCAGGCCCACCAGCCCAACGAGTTCATCGAGACCGCCCAGGTCGCCGCGTGCGAGCGCTTCCTGCGCGGCCTCGTCCAGCGCCTCGCCGCCTGACGGCGGCGGCAGCAGCGAAAGGCCCCATCCCATGTCCGCCGCCCTTCCCGTCGACGCCGTTCTCGCCGAGGTCGACCGCTCCTTCGACGACTCCGTGGGCCGACTCTGTGACCTGCTGCGCATCCCCAGCGTCTCCACCAAGCCCGACCATGCGCCCGAGGTCCGGCGCGCCGCGACGTGGCTGTGCGACGAGCTGGCGGGCCTCGGCTTCGACGCCTCGGTCCGCGACACCGCGGGGCACCCCATGGTGGTCGCCCATCACCCCGGCCCCGGCCCGGGCGGGCCGGCCGTCCCCCACCTGCTCTACTACGGCCATTACGACGTCCAGCCGCCGGAGCCGCTGGAGCTGTGGGACAGCCCGCCCTTCGAACCGACCATCGTCGAGGCGGTCCACGGGCCGCGCGTGGTGGCCCGCGGCGCGGTGGACGACAAGGGCCAGGTGATGACCTTCCTGGAGGCGTTCCGGGCCTGGACCACGGTGCACGGCACCCTGCCGGTGCGCGTCACCGTGCTGCTGGAGGGCGAGGAGGAGACCGGCAGCCCCAGCCTCGTTCCGTTCTTGAAGGCCAACGCCGACGAGTTGAAGGCCGACGTCTGCATCATCACCGACACCAACGCGTGGGACATCGAGACGCCGGCCATCACCACCCGGCTGCGCGGCCTGCTCTACGTCGAGGCGACCCTGCACGGACCCAGCCACGACCTGCATTCCGGCCTGTTCGGCGGGGCGGTGCTCAACCCCATCAACGCGCTGACCCGCATCCTCGGCGAGATCCACGACGACCAGGGGCGGGTGCGCTTTCCCGGCTTCTACGACGACGTGGGCGAGCCCTCGGCCGAGGAGTTGGCGATGTGGCGGGATCTCGGCTTCGATGAGGCGGCGTTCCTCGCCGGGGTGGGCCTGCGCACCCCGGCCGGCGAGGCCGGCCGATCCCTGGCGGAGCGGCTGTGGTCGCGCCCGACCTGCGACATCAACGGCATCTGGGGCGGCTACACCGGCGAGGGGGCCAAGACGGTGATCGCCGCACAGGCCACCGCCAAGTTCTCCTGCCGGCTGGTCGGCGACCAGGACCCGGCGACGATCCTGGCCGGCATCCGCGCCTTCCTGGAGGACCGCACCCCGCCCGACGCGCGCTGGGAGATCCGCACCTTCGGCCAGTCCCCCGGCTTCCGCGTGCCGTCGGACTCCGCGCACCTGCGCGCCGCGCTGGCCGGCCTGGGCGACGTCTTCGCCAAGGCGCCGGTCCTGCTGGGCAGCGGCGGCTCCATCCCGGTGGCCGGCTACGTGCGCGAGGTGCTGGGCTACGACACCATCCTGGTGGGCTTCGGCCTCGACGACGACCGCATCCACTCGCCCAACGAGAAGTTCGAGCTGGCCTGCCTGCGCAATGGCATCCGCGCCCATGGCGCGATGCTGGCGCGCTTCGCCGAGGCGGGTGCCGCGGCGCCCGCGGCCTGAGCCGGACGGGGATGTGGACGGGGAGGTCTCATGATCACCGACATCGAGACCTATTTCGCGCAGGGCTGCGGGCGTTGCGAGCGCTTCGCCACCCCCGACTGCTCGACCCGTCGCTGGTCGCGCGGGCTGGGTGACTTGCGCCGCATCTGCCGGGGCGCGGGCCTCGTCGAGACGGTGAAGTGGGGGCATCCCTGCTACATGGCGGGCGGCCGGAACGTCGCCATCATGGGCGCCTTCCGCGGCGATGTCCGCCTCACCTTCTTCAACGCCGCGCTGCTCACCGACGCGCACGGCGTGCTGGAGAGGCAGGGCCCCAACACCGGTCATCCCGACATGATCCGCTTCACCGACGAGGACCGCGTCGCGGCGCTGGAGCCGGTCATCCGCTCCTATCTGACGGAGGCCGCGGGCTACGCCGAGGCCGGCGTGAAGCCGGCCAGGGAGCGGGCCGCGGTCGCGTTGCCGGATGACCTGGTGGAGGCCCTGGAGGCCGATCCCGAACTGGCGGAGGCGTTCCGTGCCCTGACGCCCGGGCGGCAGAGAAGCTACGTCATCAACCTCGCCGCCGCGAAGGCCCCGGCGACGCGGATCGCGCGCATCCTCCGGTTCCGCGACCGCATCCTCGCCGGCAAGGGGGCGACCGAGCGGTGAGGAGCGGCGCGCCGACGTCCGGCGCATTGACAAAACCGTGGCGGCTTGGGCAAGACGGGTCTTTCCCCTGGCGCCGAGGCTCCCGATGACCGCGACCACCGAACCCGCCGCGCCCCGGCGCACCGTCGTGCCGCTGATCGGGGAAGCGGCCATCGCCGCGCGGGTCGAAGGGCTGGCCGCCGAGATCGCCGCGGTCATGACCGGCGAGGTGACGGTCCTCGCCCTGCTGAAGGGCAGTTTCGTCTTCGCCGCCGACCTCGTGCGCGCGCTCGGGCGGGCGGGGATGGAGCCGCAGGTGGACTTCCTGCGCATCTCCAGCTACGGCGGCGGCACCGAGAGCTCCGGCACCGTGACCATCCATCAGCCCGCCCCGGACGGCGTGGCGGGCCGGCGGGTGCTGCTGGTCGACGACATCGCCGACAGCGGGCGCACGCTCGACGCGGTGCGCCGGTTGCTGCTCGACGCCGGGGCGGCGGAGGTGCGCATCTGCGCGTTGCTGGACAAGCCGAGCCGGAGGGTCGTTCCGGTGCCGGTCGACTTCGTCGGCTTCACGGTCGACGACGTGTTCGTGGTCGGCTACGGCATCGATTGGGCGGAACGGTTCCGCCACCTCCCCTTCGTCGGCCGGGTGGCGTAGGACGGACCACCGGGGCGAGGCGCGATGCCGCATGCCCATCCGCGGCGGTCCGGCGTAAACTTTTCTGACACAGAGCCCATGGCTTCCGAAAGGAGAGACCCATGCAGGCCTCCCCCCGGCGGGCCGCGCGCCACGGTGCGCGCGGCGGTCACGCGCCCCCCGACCGGCGGCGCGATCCCTATGCACCCCGCACGGCCCTGGCCGCTCCGACCCGGTGTCCGGAATGCGGCGCGCTGTTCCTGGACGGGCGCTGGCGCTCGGGCCTGCCCTACATCGACGCCGCCCAGGGCGTCTGCCCGGCCTGCCGCCGTGTCGCCGACCGCGCGCCGGCCGGTGCGCTGGTCGCGTCGGGCGCCTGGGTCGCCACCCACAAGGACGAGGTCCTGTTCACCCTGCGCCACGCCGAAGGCCAGGACCGCCGGGACCACCCGCTGCGCCGGATCATGGAGGTCGTGGACCGCGACGGCGGCCTCGTCGTCACCACCACGGACATTCATTCGCCCGCCCGCCTTGGCGCGGCGCTTCAGCAGGCCCATCACGGGGATCTGGACATCCACCGCGAGGAGGGTCACTATTTCGTCATGGTGCAGTGGCGCCGCGACGCCTGACGCACCGAACGCAGGCCCCCGAACGGGGAGGCACGCCATGATGGACAGCATCGTCCTCGACCCGCCCGAACTGAACATCGGGCTCAAGCGCCTCTGCTACATCGTCACCAAGGCCAAGGCCTATGACGCCGGTGTGGCGCCCGACGACGCCGACGACGCCGGCCGGTCCGAGGCGGGCTACGGCTCGGCCGGGACGGGGGACCCCACGCTCACCGAACTGATGGGGGCCCTGCAAACCCTCGACGACGACGAAATCGTCGAGGTCGTCGCCATGGCCTGGGTCGGCCGCGGCGACTTCGCGCGCGGCGACTGGACCGAGGCGGTCGACCTGGCGCGGGAGCGCCACAACGACCGTTCCGCCGAATACCTCGTCGGCATTCCCAATCTGGGCGATTGCCTGGAGGAGGGGATGGAGCAGCTCGGCCTGTCGTGCGCCGACAACGCGTTCGACCGCATCTGACCTCTTTCTTCCACTCACAACGGAGAGCGCATCATGCAGCTTCCTCTCCAGATCTCGTTCCGCAACGTCCATCCCTCCGAAGCCCTGGAGCACACGATCCGCCGCAAGGTGGCGAAGCTCGAACGGGTCGGACAGATCACCCGCTGCGACGTGGTGGTCGAGACCCCGCACCACGACCGCCAGAAGGGCCGCCTCTTCCATGTCCGCATCGATCTCACGGTGCCCGGCGGCGAACTGGTGGTGCGCGGCGACCAGAGCAACGCGGACGAGAACGCGCATGTCGCCGTGCGCAACGCCTTCGACGTGGCACGGCGGCGGCTCGAGGAGTTCAACCGCAAGCGCCGCGAGGCCGTCGCCCCGGCCCTGGCGGCGGAATGAGCGGCGCCTGGGCGGGACGCAGCCGGGCGGAACCCTGCCGGGCGGGACGGAACGAACTGGCGCCGCACCGGGCACATGCCCAATCCCCCGGCGCGCTGCCTTGATGCAAGGCACGCCCCGCCACCGGGGTCCGCCAAAAGCCGGGGCTTTCCATGTGGCCCGGCGTTTGCGTAGGACCTGGTCGTAGACGTCGTGTCTCCGGTAGAAAGACTTGCCCCTCCGCCCCCTTTGCGGAGGGGCTTTTTCGTGGCGTCACCCTACGCGACGGCCAGCCAGCGGTCGGCCGCCATGGCGATGGCCTCGCCGCCGGTGCCTTCCACGGTGTAGCCGCTGGCGTGCGCGCCCTCCTCCTTGCGGTCGTGGAGCGGCACGGGCATCCCGGTCCCGGCCAGGGCCGCGCGGTAGAGGTCGGGCCGGAACACCCGCGCCGCGCAGGCGGCCCGGTCGACCGGCGTGGCGATCTGGCCCCAGCGCCCCATCTGGTCGATCACCCACTCCGCGTGGGAGACCCAGGGGAAGGTGGCGGCCGAGCGGTGGAACACGTGGTGGGCGGCGATCGCGTGCTCGATGAGCCGTGCCGGCGCCCCGACGTGGCGGGGTTCGGCCAGCAGCGCGGCCAGCTCCGCACGGTTCTCCGGCGCGTCGGCCCAGGCGGCGGCGCGCACCATGGCCCGGACCAGCGCCCCCACCGTCGCGGGGTTGGCCGCCGCCCAGTCCGCGCGCATGCCCAGGACCTTTTCCGGGCTGGCCGGCCAGATGTCCGATTTGGTGGCGACGATGCGGCCGAGCCCGCGGTCGACGGCGACCTGGTTCCACGGCTCGCCGACACAGAAGCCGGCGATGTGGCCGGCCTCCAGGCTCTCGACCATGCGGGGCGGCGGCACGACCACGAGCTGGACGTCGGCGTCGGGGTCGATGCCGGCCGCCGCCATCCAGCAGCGCAGCTCGTAATTGTGGCTCGACACCGGGAACACCATGGCGAACACCAGCGGCTCGAGCCCCTGGCGCCGGCGCTGGTCGATCACCGCCTTGAGGGCCCGCGCGCACTGGCCGGGCGGGCCCTCCATGGCGGCGCGGTCGGCGGCGCGCATGGCGGCGTGCAGGCCGGTGGAGACGGTGATGGCGTTGCCGCCGAGGCCGAGGCTGAGCGGCGCCACCATGGGCACGGTGACCTGGCCGATCCCCAGGGTCGCGGCGATCGGCATGCCGGCCAGCATGTGGGCGCACTCGAGCCCGCCGAAGGCCACCTTGTCACGGATCGCCGCCCACGAGGCCTCGCGCGACAGGTGCAGGCGCACCCCCTCGCGCCGGGCGAATCCCTTCTCGGCCGCCACCACGGGGACGGCGCAGTCGATCAGCGGGATGAAGCCGACGCGGACCTCCGCCGGCGGGGCGTCCGGAGCAAAGGGCATGGGGTGGTCGGCGGTGTCGGCGTCCGTACGGTCTGTCATCGCCCTTCCTCGGGTCGCATGGTGCCTGTCACAAGTCCATCTGCGCGGCGGTTATGACGCTGTCGGCGATCTCGGCCATGCGCCGGCCGTGCTTCATCGCCGTCTTGCGCAGCACGCCATAGGCCTGGTCCTCGGTGAGGCCGCGCCGCTGCATCAAGATGCCCTTGGCGCGGTCGATCAGCTTGCGCTCGGCCAGCGCGCTGACCGCTTCGTCGCGTTCGCGCCGCAGGCGCTCGAAGGCGGCGAAGCGCGACACCGCCATCTCCATCACCGGGCGCACGCGCTCCTTCTTCAGGCCGTCCACCACATAGGCGCTGACCCCCGCCTCGATCGCCGCGGAGATGGTCGAGCTGTCGGAGCGGTCGACGAACATGGCGATGGGCCGCTGCACCACGCGCGACACCTGGAACATCTGCTCCAGGGTGTCGCGGTCCGGGTTCTCCAGGTCGATGATGACCACATCGGGGGCGACCGCCTGGATGCGCGCCAGCAGGTTGGCGGTGGCGTGGATGGTCATCACCCGGGTGTAGCCTTCCTCCACCAGCCCCTCCTCGACGATGCGGGCGCGGTCGGCGTTCGCGTCGATCACCAGGATGGACAGGTCCTTGTCGGGCATGATGGCGTGGCGCTCGCTGCTGTCGGCCTGATTTCTATGCCGGTATCGTCCCGGTGGCTAGGCCGCCTTCTTGGCGGCGCCGCGCTCGTAGGACTCCAGGAAGCCCAGCACCTCCTCGCGGTACGTGTAGTAGCGGGGGTGGTCGAGCAACGCCTTTCGGGTGCGCGGGCGCGGGATGTCCACGTCCATGACGTGGCCGATGCGGGCGTTCGGGCCGTTGGTCATCATCACCACCCGGTCGGCCAGCAGGATCGCCTCGTCCACGTCGTGGGTGACGCAGATGGCGGTGACGCGGGTGCGCGCCCACACCTCCATCAGCACCTCCTGCAGCTCCCAGCGGGTCAGGCTGTCGAGCATGCCGAACGGCTCGTCGAGCAGCAGCAGCTTGGGCGACAGGGCGAAGGCGCGGGCGATGCCGACGCGCTGCTTCATGCCGTTGGAGAGGTCCGCCGCCGGCTTGTCCCTGGCGTCGCCCAGCCCGACCCGGGAGAGATAGTAGTGGACGATGTCGCGCCGCTCCGCGGCCCCGGCGTGGGGGTAGACGCGGTCGACGCCCAGCGCCACGTTCTGCGCGGCGGTCAGCCACGGGAACAGGCTGGGGGCCTGGAACACGACGGCGCGGTCGGGCCCGGCGGCGGTCACCTCCTTGCCGTCCAGCACGATGCCGCCACCCGACACGTCGGTCAGCCCGGCCACCATCGACAGGACGGTGGACTTGCCGCAGCCGCTGTGGCCGATCAGCGAGACGAACTCGCCCTTCTTCATCTTCAGGTCGAAGCCGTCGACCACCGTCAGCGGTCCCTTGGGGGTGGGGTAGACCTTGTCGATCCGGCTGAACTCCAGGTAGCGGTCGGCCAGCGGGCTGGCCTGGGCCTTGCGGTAGGCGCGCGGCGGCTCGCGCAGGTCGACGGGGACGATGTTGGGCAGCACCAGCGCCTCGTCGACCTCGCCCGCGGCGCGGCCGCGCCCGAGGTCCATCAGGCAGCCCGTCACCTCGGCGCGCAGCCGCTTGAAGGCGGGGTCGTGGTTGACGGCGGTGCGCAAGCGCGGGCGCGGCAGGTCGACGGTGAAGGCGGGGCCCAGGGTGGCGTTCGGCCCCGGGGTCAGCGGGATGATGCGGTCGGCCAGCAGGATCGCCTCGTCCACGTCGTTGGTGACCAGCACGATGGTCTTGCCCTCCACCGCGCGGATCGCGTCGATCTCGTCCTGCAGCTTGGCCCGGGTCAGGGCATCCAGGGCCGACAGCGGCTCATCGAGCAGCAGCACGTCCGGCGTCATGGCCAGCGCCCGGGCCACCGCGACGCGCTGGCGCATGCCGCCCGACAGCTCCGCCGGCCGCCGGTCGGCGGCGTGGGCGAGGCCGACCATGGCGACGTAGTGGCGCACCCGCTCCCGCCGCTCGGCCTTGGGGGCGCCCGCCATCACCGCATCCACGGCGAGTTGGACGTTCTGCTCCACCGTCAGCCACGGCATCAGCGAGTAGCTCTGGAAGACCACGCCGCGCTCCGGCCCCGGCCCGCTCACCGGCGCGCCGTTCATGGCGACGGTGCCGGCGTCCGGGGCGGCCAGCCCGGCCAGCAGGCTGACCAGGGTGGTCTTGCCCGAGCCGGAGAAGCCGACGATGGCGACGAACTCCCCCTCCTCGATGGCGAGGTCGACGTTGTGGAGAACCGCGGTGCGGGCGGCGCCGGCGCCGTAGCCCTTGCACACGCCCTTCAGTTCGAGAATGGCCATGGATCGGGGCTCCTCAGCGGGTCGGGCCGTGGGTGACGAGGGCCTGCAGGGCCAGCATCAGCCGGTCCAGCAGGAAGCCGATGATGCCGATGGTCAACACCGCCACCATGATGCGGGCCAGCGAGGAGGAGGAGCCGTTCTGGAACTCGTCCCACACGAACTTGCCCAGCCCCGGGTTCTGGGCCAGCATCTCCGCCGCGATCAGCACCATCCAGCCCACCCCCAGCGACAGCCGCAGGCCGGTGAAGATGAAGGGCAGCGCCGACGGCAGCACGAGGCGTCGCACCATGGTGGGCGCGGACAGGCGCAGCACCCGGCCGACGTTCATCAGGTCGCGGTCGATCGACGACACCCCCATGGCCGTGTTGATCAGGGTCGGCCACAGCGAGCACAGGGTGACCGTGATGGCCGAGGTGAGGAAGGATTTCGGCAGCAGCGGGTCGTCGGAGACGTAGACCGCGCTGACCACCATGGTGACGATCGGCAGCCAGGCCAGCGGCGACACCGGCTTGAACACCTGGATCAGAGGGTTGAGCGCGGCGTTGGCGATCGGCGACAGGCCGCAGGCCACCCCCAGCGGCACCGCCACGACGGCGGCCAGGAGGAAGCCCAGGAACACCGTCTGCAGGCTGGTGACGATCTGGTCGACGTAGGTCGGCTTGCCGGTGTAGCCGCGGATCTTCACCTCCGCCGCCGGGTCCGTGGCCAGCTTCGCGGCGTTGCGCTCCTCCTGGCGCTCATAGAACGCCGCCTCCTTGGCCCGCTCGGCCGTGTGGTCGGCCCACAGGACGCCCGTCTGCTCCCACACCTCGGCCGGGCCGGGGATGGCGCCCAGGCTGGTCTGCACCTGCGGGGCGAGCTGGGCCCAGGCCACCAGGAACAGCAGGATGGCGACCAGCGGCACGCCCAGCAGGCGCCACAGGTCCTTGGCCTGCTGGGCCGGGCTCTCGCCGGCGCCAAGCTTGAGGAGGGGGACCAGCCAGGCCAGCCCGACCGCGTTCAGGGTGCCGGCGGAGCGGTTGGCCACGGCGCCCAGGCGGGCGCGCAGGCGCTCGGGGAGCGGCGGGGTGCCGGGCGCGGTGCCGGCGGCGTCGCTGATGCTGCTCATGATCGTGTCCGTCTCTTCAGGGGCGGAAGGAGCGGGGGTCAGCCGCCGGCGACCGTGTTGCCGGTGATCGTCTGCTTGCCCTTGAGGCCGATGGCCAGGCTGTCGAGATAGGCGTTGGGCGCCCGGCCGTCGTAGGTCACGCCGTCGATGAACTCGGCCTGGGGGGCACGGTAGCCGTCGGTGTCCCAGGGCACGTCGTCCGTCTTGATCCTGCCCTCGTCGACCAGCATCTGCGCCGCCTGGCGGTAGATGTCCGGGCGGTAGACCGTCCTCGCCACCTCGTCGTACCAGGCGTCCGGCTTGCCCTCGGCGACCTGGCCCCAGCGCCGCATCTGCGTCAGGTACCACACCGCGTCGGAGTAGTAGGGGTAGGTGGCGTGATGCCGGAAGAACACGTTGAAATCCGGGACCGGCCGCTTGTCGCCCTTCTCGTACTCGAAGGTGCCGGTCATCGAGTTGGCGATGACCTCGGCGTCGGCGCCCACATACTGGGACTTGGCGAGGATCGTCACCGCCTCGGCCCGGTTGGCGTTGTCGTTCTCGTCCAACCACTGGGCGGCGCGGATCAGCGCCTTGACCAGGGCGAGGTGGGTGTTGGGGTTCGTCTCCGCCCACGCGGCGGTCACCCCGAACACCTTCTCCGGGTTGTTCTTCCAGATCTCGTAATCGGTGACCACCGGCACGCCGATGCCCTTGAACACCGCCTGCTGGTTCCACGGCTCGCCGACGCAGTAGCCGAAGATGGTGCCGGCCTCCATGGTCGCCGGCATCTGTGGCGGCGGGGTGACCGACAGCAGCACCTCGGCCTGGATCTGGCCGGTCACGTTGTCGGGGCTGTAGTAGCCGGGGTGGATGCCGCCCGCCGCCAGCCAGTAGCGCAGCTCGTAATTGTGGGTGGAGACCGGGAACACCATGCCCATGGTGAACGGCTTGCCCTCGGCCCGGTACTGCTGCACCACCGGCTTCAGCGCGTCGGCCTTGATCGGGTGCACCGGCCTGCCGTCGGCGCCGACCGGCACGTACGGCTTCATCTTCTCCCAGACGTCGTTGGAGACGGTGATGCCGTTGCCGTTGAGGTCCATGGAGAAGGCGGTCACCACATGGGCCTGGGTGCCGAAGCCGATGGTCGCGCCCAGCGGCTGGCCGGCCAGCATGTGCGCGCCGTCCAGCTCGCCGGAGATGACGCGGTCGAGCAGCACCTTCCAGTTGGCCTGGGGCTCCAGGGTGACGTAGAGCCCCTCCTCCTCGAAGAAGCCCTTTTCGTAGGCAATGGCCAGCGGCGCCATGTCGGTCAGCTTGATGAAGCCGAGCGTCAGCTCCTCCTTCTCCAGGTCAAGCGGCGCGGCCAGCGCCGTGCCGGCCAGCGGCAGAAGAAGGCAGGCGGCGCCGCAGATGGCGGCCAGAGCGGTATCCTTGAATCGGGTCACCGGGTCACTCCTTGCGGTCGGTCGACCCTTGCGGCTTCGCTGACCCGGACCCGGACTCTCGCTTCCCGACCGTCGTGGCGCCGACACCCGTGCGCCAGATCCCCGGGGTGAGGGGGTCATGGTCAGCAGCGTTGCCGAAGGGCCCGACGGTGGGCGGTCGATGGGGCGCGCCGTCATTGGCACGCGTTGCCCCGCCCTTCGCAAGCACCGTGCCAGTCCCGAAAAACCGCGCTGCGGCACGGATCACGGCGTCGCGGGGTGGCCGCGACCATGCCGCACCTGCACAAAATTTGGCGTCTTGGGGTGGTGGTGCTTGGGGAATAGGCAGAACGTCATGATCGTTTGAGTGGCGAACAATCGCCCGGTGCCGTGGCGGCGGCGGCGGCTCCCCAGCGATTCCGCCGTCCCGCCCGGCCGGGGCGGTCGGTCGTCGCGGCTGGCCCGCTTCTTGCGAGGGGAGGCGGGCAAGTGCAGGGGCAACGGCGTCTCTGCCGACGATTTCGACGGGCGGCACCGGGGTGCCGCGCCGTTCCGGGTCCGATGACGGGCCGAACCGGACAAAGGCGTCCACGACGACCGGGGGTAACCCCCTGGTCCGTCGCGGACGCCTTTTTTGTTGCCCGTGCCGCCCCGGAGGCGCGGGCCCGAACCGCCTCCTGCGAGGCCGCCTCTTGCGAGGGATGTGAGCATGACCATGGAACGCCTCACCAAGGAACGCCTCGTCGTCGTCGGCAACGGCATGGCCGGCATCCGCACGGTGGAGGAGCTGCTGGCCCGGGCGCCGCAGCGCTACGACATCACCGTGTTCGGCGCCGAACCGCACCCCAACTACAACCGCATCATGCTGTCGCCGGTGCTGGCCGGCGAGAAGACCTTCGAGCAGATCGTCCTCAACGAGCGCGCCTGGTACCAGGCCAACGGCATCACCCTGCACACCGGCGACCGGGTCGAGGCCGTCGACCGCGCGGCGCGCACCGTCACCACGGTGTCCGGCCGCAGCGTCGCCTACGACCGGCTGCTGATCGCCACGGGGTCCAACCCCTTCGTCCTGCCGGTGCCGGGCCGCGAGCTGCCCGGGGTCATCGGTTTCCGCGATCTCGCCGACGTCGAGGCGATGCTGGCGGTGGCCCGCCCCGGCGCCCGCGCCGTGGTCATCGGCGGCGGCCTGCTCGGCCTGGAGGCGGCCAATGGGCTGCGCGTCCACGGCATGGACGTCACCGTCGTGCATCTGATGGACACGCTGATGGAGCGCCAGCTCGACGAGGCGGCGGGCTGGCTGCTGCGTCGCGAGCTGGAGGGCCGCGGCATCACCGTGGTGACCGGCGCCCAGACCGAGGCGATCCTCGGCGACGGCGCGGTGCGCGGGGTCAAGCTGGCCGACGGCCGCGAGCTGGCGGCCGACATCGTGGTGATGGCCGTCGGCATCCGCCCCAACGCCGCGCTGGCCGCCGCCGCCGGGCTGGAGGTGAAGCGCGGCGTGGTGGTCGACGACGCCATGGCGACCTCCGACCCATCCATCCTGGCGGTCGGCGAGTGTGTGGAGCACCGCGGCCAGGTCTATGGCCTGGTGGCGCCGCTGTGGGACATGGCGAAGGTCTGCGCCGACCGGCTGGCCGGCGTCGACGGCAGCGTCTACACCGGCACGGTGACGGCGACGCGCCTCAAGGTGACCGGGGTGGAGGTGTTCTCCGCCGGCGTGTTCGGCGGCGCGGGGACCGAGGACATCGTCTTCCGCGACGCCGCGCGCGGCGTCTACAAGCGCGTCGTGCTGCGCGACGAGCGGGTGGTGGGCGCCGTGCTCTACGGCGACACCGCCGACGGCTCCTGGTACTTCCAGCTGCTGAAGGACGGCGAGGCGGTGGGGGCGTTCCGCGACAGCCTGATTTTCGGGCAGGGAGCCGGGGCCGGGGCCCAGGACCCTTTCGCGGCGGTCGCCGCGCTGCCTGACACGGCGGAGATCTGCGGCTGCAACGGGGTGTGCAAGGGCACCATCGTCACGGCGATCCGCGACAAGGGCCTCGCCTCGGTCGACGACGTGCGGTCCCACACCAAGGCGTCGGCGTCATGCGGCACCTGCACCGGGCTGGTCGAGACGCTGCTGGCCATGACCCTGGGCGAGGGCTACGTGGCGGACAGCGGGCCCAAGCCCATGTGCAAGTGCACCCATCACAGCCACGACGACGTGCGCCGGCTGATCGTCGCCGACGGGCTGACGTCGATCCCCCAGGTGATGCAGACCCTGGAATGGGGCACGGCGGAGGGATGCGCCTCGTGCCGGCCGGCCCTCAACTATTACCTGCTGTGCGCCTGGCCGGGCGACTACGTCGACGACGGCCAGTCCCGCTTCGTCAACGAGCGCGTCCACGCCAACATCCAGAAGGACGGCACCTTCTCCGTGGTCCCGCGGATGTGGGGCGGGCTGACCAACCCGACCGAGCTGCGGGCCATCGCCGACGTGGCGGAGAAGTTCGCCATCCCCACCCTGAAGGTCACCGGCGGCCAGCGCATCGACATGCTCGGCGCGAAGAAGGAGGACCTGCCGGCGATCTGGGCCGACCTCAACAGGGCCGGCATGGTGTCCGGCCACGCCTACGGCAAGGCGCTGCGCACGGTGAAGACCTGCGTCGGCTCCGAATGGTGCCGCTTCGGAACGCAGGCCTCCATGGCCATGGGCGTGACCCTGGAGAAGATGTGCTGGGGCACCTGGACGCCGCACAAGTTCAAGATGGCGGTGTCCGGCTGCCCGCGCAATTGCGCCGAGGCGACCATCAAGGACTTCGGCGTCATCGCCGTCGACAGCGGCTGGGAGATCCACGTCGGCGGCAACGGCGGCATCAAGGTCCGCGTCACCGACCTGCTGTGCAAGGTGGAGACCGAGGAGGAGCTGCTGGAGCACACCGGGGCCTTCCTCCAGCTCTACCGCGAGGAGGCCCGCTACCTCGAGCGCACCGCGCCGTGGATCGAACGGGTCGGCATCGACCATGTCCGCGAGCGCCTGCTCGACGCGACGAGCCGCATGTCGCTGCACGCCCGCTTCCTGCATTCCCAGGGCTTCGTGCAGGACGACCCCTGGGCCGCCCGGGCCTCCGAGGGCGTCGACTCCCACGAGTTCGCGCCGCTCGCCAACCTCTCCCAATTCGCCGCCGCCGCGGAGTGACCGCCATGAACGCCATCAACGCACAGGCCTGGATCGCCGTCGGCGCGCTGGCCGACATTCCCCCCCGTGGCGCACGCGTCGTCAAGGCGCCGGGCGGCGACATTGCCATCTTCCGCACCGGCGGGGACGAGGTGTACGCGCTGCGCGACCGCTGCCCGCACGCCGGCGGGCCGCTGTCCAACGGCATCGTCCACGAGCGCAGCGTGACCTGCCCGCTGCACAACATGGTGATCGACCTGGCGACCGGGCGGGCGTTCGGCCCCGACGCCTGCGCCGCCGCCACGGTGGCGGTGCGGGTGGTCGACGGGGCGATCCAGCTCGCCAACCCCCTCTTCGCGGAGGCCGGCGGTGCCTGACGCGCTGGACCCCGCCCATCGCGCCCGGCCCGGGGGCGGCGGGGGCGAGGCGGCGGGCGCGGGGGGGTGGGGACACCGCCCGCCGCCCCGCCGGGGAGAGGGCGGCGCGGTGCGCACCACCTGCCCCTACTGCGGCGTCGGCTGCGGCGTGCTGGCGACCCCGGCCGCCGACGGCACGCTGGACGTCCGCGGCGATCCCGACCACCCCGCCAACCGCGGCCGGCTGTGCTCGAAGGGGGCGGCGCTGGGGGAGACGGTCGGGCTGGAGGGGCGCCTGCTGCACCCCGCGCTGGACGGCCGCCGGGTGTCCTGGGACGAGGCCATCGGCGCGCTGGCCGGGGCGTTCCGCGACACCGTCGCACGCCACGGGCCCGACGCGGTCGCCCTGTACGTGTCCGGGCAGCTGCTGACCGAGGACTACTACGTCGCCAACAAGCTGATGAAGGGCTTCGTCGGCACCGCCAACATCGACACCAACTCGCGCCTGTGCATGGCCTCCACCGTGGCCGGCCACAAGCGCGGCTTCGGCGCCGACGCCGTGCCCGGCACCTACGAGGACCTGGAGCTGGCCGACCTGGTGGTGCTGGTGGGCTCCAACCTCGCCTGGTGCCATCCGGTGCTGCACCAGCGGCTGCTGGCGGCGCGGCGCGCCCAGGGCACCCGCATCGTGGTGATCGACCCGCGCCGCACGCCCACCTGCGACGAGGCCGACCTGCACCTGGCGCTGGCGCCCGGCAGCGACGCCGCCCTGTTCAACGGTCTGCTGGCCCACCTCTACCTCACCGGCCACGAGGACGCGGCGTTCCTGACGGGGCATGTGGAGGGGGTCCGGCCGGCCCTGGCCGCCGCCCTGGCCGACGCCCCGACCGTCGAGGCCGCCGCCGCCCGCTGCGGCCTCGACACTGGCGCGGTCCGCCGCTTCTACGAGCTGTTCGCCGGCACGCGGCGCGTGGTCACCGTGTTCTCCCAGGGCATCAACCAGTCGGCCACCGGCACCGACAAGGTCAACGCCATCCTCAACGCCCACCTCTACACCGGGCGCATCGGCAAGCCCGGCATGGGGCCGTTCTCGGTCACCGGCCAGCCCAACGCCATGGGCGGGCGGGAGGTCGGCGGGCTGGCCAACCAGCTGGTCGCGCACATGGGATTCGCGCCGGCCGACGTCGACCGGGTGCGGCGCTTCTGGGGGGCGCCGCGGATGGCGGAGCGCGAGGGGCTGAAGGCGGTCGACCTGTTCCGCGCGGTCGAGGACGGGCGGATCAAGGCGCTGTGGATCATGGCGACCAACCCGGCGGTCAGCGCTCCCGACGCCGGGCGCCTGCGCGCCGCGCTCGCCGCATGTGACTTCGTGGCGGTCTCCGACGGCTTCGCCGACACCGACACGGCGCGCCTCGCCCGCCTCACCCTGCCGGCCGCCCTGTGGGGGGAGAAGGACGGCACGGTCACCAACTCCGACCGCACCGTGTCGCGCCAGCGCGCGGTGCTGCCGCTGCCCGGCGAGGCGCGCCCGGACTGGTGGATGGTGGCCGCGCTGGGCCGGGCGCTGGGCTGGGAGGATGCCTTCGCCTACGACGGCCCGGCCGCCATCTTCCGCGAGCACGCCGCGCTGTCCGCCTTCGAGAACGACGGCACCCGCGCCTTCGACCTGGGCGCGCTCGCCGCCCTCGGCGACGCCGCGTACGACGCGCTGGAGCCGGCGCCCTGGCCGCGCCGCGCCGGGCAGGAGCCGGTCTCCCGGCTGTTCGGCGACGGCCGCTTCGCCACCGCCGACGGCAAGGCGCGGCTGGTGGCGGTCGCGGCGCGCCCGCCGGCCCGCGCCCGCGACGCCGCCTACCCCCTGCTCCTCAACACCGGGCGCACCCGCGACCATTGGCACACCATGACCCGGACCGGGCGGGCGCCGCGCCTGTCGGGCCACGCGCCGGAACCGTGCCTGGAGCTGCACCCGGAGGACGCCGCCCGCCACGGCGTCGCCGATGGCGGGCTGGTGCGCATCGTCACCGCCGCCGGGGCGGCGGTCGCCCGCGCCGCGGTCCGGCCGGGGCTGCGCCCGGGCGAGGCGTTCCTGCCCATGCACTGGACCGACCGCTTCACCGGCAACTGCGTCGTCGGCGCCCTGATCGACGGGGTGGTCGACCCGGTGTCCGGCCAGCCCGAAGCCAAGGCCATGCCGGCGCGCCTCGAACCCGTGGCGACGGGCTGGGCCGCCTGCCTGCTGAGCCGCACCCCGGTCGACCCGGCCCACGGCGGCTACTGGGCCCGCCATGCCGTGCCGGGCGGCCACGCGCTGCTGCTGGCCGGGGAGGGCGCGGCGCCCGACGCCGCGGCGGTCGCCGGGCTGTTTCCCGGCCTGGGCCTGGCCGCCGCGGAGACGGTGGACTACCTCGACCGCGGCCGCGGCGTGCTGCGCCGCGCCTGGATCGAGGGCGACCGCCTCGCCGCCTGCCTGTTCGTGTCCGCCGACGGGGCCGTGCCGCCGCGCGACTGGCTGCTGCGCCTGCTGGCCGGCGAGCCCCTGGACCTCGCCGCGCGGCTGGCGGTGCTGTCGGGGCGCTCGCCGGTTCCGCTGGTGGAGGAGGGGCGGATCGTCTGCGCCTGCTTCCGGGTCGGCGTCAACCGGCTGACGGAGGCGATCCGCCACGGTGGCCTCGCCAGCGTCGAGGAGATCGGCCGCAGCCTGCGCGCCGGCACCAATTGCGGAAGCTGCGTGCCGGAGCTGCGGGAGGTGCTGGCGCGGGCCGCGGCCGGACCGGTGGGGTGAGCGCCCGCCCCGCGCCGATGGCCTACCCCGCGCGGGGCGGCGGACCATCCACCCGCGCCGTTGCGGGGCGGCCCGGCGCTTCCCAGCGTCTGATCATGATCCGTTTGGCACTCCTTCCGGCCGTCCTGGTGGCGGCGGTCCTCGCGGTCGTCCCGCCAGCCCTGGCGCGGCAGGGCGACGCGCGCCTCGACGACCTGTTCCGCCAGCTTCAGGGCACCCGGGACGACACCGTCGCCCAGGCGACCGAGAATGCGATCTGGTCGATCTGGCTGGAGCACCCCGGCGCCGGCGTGCTGGACCTCATGGAGCAGGGCACGCTGGCGCTGCACGCCGACCGCTTCGCCGCGGCCCTGGAGCGGTTCGACGCGGTCGTCGCGCAGGCCCCCGACTACGCCGAAGGGTGGAACAAGCGGGCCAACGCCCACTATCTGCTGGGCCACTACGACGCCGCGGTGGACGACATCCGGCGCGTCCTGGCGCTGGAGCCGCGCCATTTCGCGGCGCTGGCCGGGCTGGGCCTGATCTACCTCGCGGTGGACCGGCCCGACGGCGCGCTGAAGGCGTTCGAGGGTGCGCTGGCCCTCAATCCCCATCTCAAGGGCGTGCGCGCCCAGGTCGAGCTGCTGCGCACCGACCTCGTGGGCGAGGCCCTTTGAGGCGCCTTCTCCGCGCCCCCCGGCCCGGCTAGGATGACCTCCGGCACGAGCGCCGGCGGCGACCGGGGAGGGCAGGCGATGGGGCACGTCACGCGACGGCCAAGGGCGGGCGGGTGGCTGGCGCGGGGACGGGTCGCGGCCCTGGCGGTCGCGCTGTGGGCCGCGCCGGCCGCGGCCGACGACCTCGTGGGACACGGCGCCATGGTCAACGCGGTGGCGGTGTCGCCCGACGGAACGCGCGTGCTCACCGGAAGCTGGGATTTCTCCGCCATCCTCTGGGACCTCGCCGGCGCCAAGGACCTGCGGGCCATGCGTGACCATGGCGCGGGCGTCAACGCGGTGGCCTTCCTGCCCGACGGCCGGCGCGGCCTGACCGGGTGCGGCGACGCCGCGGTGCGGCTGTGGGACCTCGACACGGGCACGCTGCTCCACACCTTCGCCGGCCACGGCAACAGCGTCGTCGCCCTGGCCGTGGCGCCGGGCGGCGGACGCGTCGCCTCGGCCAGCTGGGACCCCTCGGTCAAGGTCTGGGACGTGGCGAGCGGGGCGTTGCTGGCGACGCTGACCGGCCATGACGCCAACGTCAACGCGGTCGCCTTCACCCCCGACGGGGGGCGGCTGGTGAGCGCCGGCTACGATTTCCGGGTGCGGGTGTGGGACACCGCCACCTGGGCGGAACTGGCCGTGCTGGAGGGCCACGAGGGCAGCGTGAACGGCGTCGCCGTGTCCCCCGACGGCGCCACCCTGGCCAGCGTGTCGACCGACGGGACGGTCCGGCTGTGGGACCTCGCCACCTACGCGCCCCGCCGCACCTGGCAGGGGCATGACGGCTTCATCACGTCGGTCGCCTACACGCCGGACGGGCGCACCCTGCTGACCGGCGGCGGCGGCGACCGCCTGGTGCGGCTGTGGGACGCCGGCACCGGCCGGCCGCTGGCCAGCCTGGCCGGCCACGCCAAGCCGGTGTGGGCGCTGGCGGTGACGCCCGACGGGCGGCGCGCCCTGTCGGCCGGCTACGACGGCGTCGTCAAGATCTGGGACCTGGCGGGGCACCTGCCTTGACAGACGGCGGGGCGGGTGGCTCCCTGGCCGGGCCGCCCTCCCTCGACACTGGATGCGCCGCCATGACCGTCCGCCACCGCCGCCTGCGCCGGGCCATCGTCGACACCTGTCTCGCCATGAACCGCGCGGGGATCAACCAGGGGGCGTCGGGCAACCTGTCGGTGCGGGTGGCGGACGGGTTCCTGGTGACCCCGTCGAGCCTGCCCTACGACGAGATGCGGCCGCGCGACATCGTCCACATGGGGTTCGACGGTGGCTACGAGGGCGACCGCCGGCCGTCGTCGGAATGGCGCATCCACCGCGACGTGCTGGCCGCGCGCCCCGACGTGGACGTCGTCCTGCACGCCCACCCGACCTTTGCCACGGCGCTGGCGGTGCACGGGCGCGGCATCCCCAGCTTTCACTACATGGTGGCGCTGGCCGGCGGCGACTCGATCCGCTGCGCGCCCTACGCCACCTTCGGCACCCAGGCGCTGTCGGACCATGCCCTGGCGGCGCTGGAGGGCCGCACCGCCTGCCTGCTCGCCAACCACGGCATGGTGGTGCTGGGGGCCACGCCCAAGGCGGCGCTGGCGCTCGCCGTCGAGGTCGAGACCCTGGCCCGCCAGTACGTCTTCGCCCTGGGCATCGGCGCGCCGACCATCCTGCCGGCCGAGGAGATCGCCCGCGTCGCGGAGAAGATGCGGGCCATGACGTACGGCGCGTCCTCCCCCGCGGACTCCCCCGGGGCGGACGCCGACCGGCCGCCGGACCCCGACGCCCCGCGCCGGCGCCCGGCGGTCGCGGAGGCGACACGTCCGGACCGTTGACAGGTCACGATCCCTGACCCATGGTCCTATGCATGGGAACGTTTCCGCTATGCCGAATGGGCAGGACCGTGCGCCCGCGTTCGGGCGCAGGATTCCGCGCCGAGGCGGTCCGTGCGCCCGCCAGGCGAGCGGCGGACGGGCATTGCGCAGGGGGAACGTGCATGGTGTCGAAACTGTCCATCCAGGCCCGCGTGGCCATCGCCTTCGCCGTGCTGCTGGCGCTGGCGGTGGCGGTGCTGGTGCCCGCCATGCTGGCCAGCCTGTCCCGGGCGACGGAGCGCGCCGAGGAGCGCGAGTTGCAGGGCTACCGCAACGCGCTGGTGGCGGTGACGGCGATGCGCACGACCACCGCCGGGGCGCTGGCCACCTTCGTGGCCGGCATGCCCGAGGTGCGGGCCCGCTTCGCCGCCGGTGAGCGCGACGCCCTGGCGGCCGCCTTCGCCGACCCCTTCGCCCGGCTGAAGAGCGGCTACGGGGTCGAGCAGTTCCAGTTCCACACGGCGCCCGCCACCTCGTGGCTGCGCGTCCACATGCCCGCGAAGTTCGGCGACGACCTCTCGTCGTTCCGCGCCACGGTGGTCGCCGCGAACGCCCGCAAGGCGCCGGCCATCGGCCTGGAGAAGGGGGTGGCCGGGCTGGGCGTGCGCTCCGTCGTGCCGGTTGCGGCGCCCGGCGGCGATCACGCCGGCACCGTCGAGTTCGGCATGGAGTTCGGCCGCTCGTTCGTCGACGAGTTCAAGACCCGCTTCGGCGCCGACGCCGCGGTCTCCATCGAGCAGGCCGACGGCACCTTCAAGCGGGTGGCGGCGACCACCGAGACCTCTCTGGTCGACGACGCGGCGCGGCA